>JAUYEE010000168.1 GCA_030691545.1 bacterium
GGGCGTCGTAGAGTACAATGTCTATCGGAGTGTGAACGGCGGAGCCTACGAGTTCATCGGGACTACGACCAGCACGAGCTACGCGGACAAGTGGGTTGTTCCTGGCGACGCCTATGCGTACGAGGTGTCGGCGGTGAACCAGGTGGACGACGAGGGTCCGCTGTCTCGCCCGACGGCCCAGGTTTCGATGCCGACGAGGGAGATTCGCCAGGCGGAGGACTTCAACTACGACAGCGGGTTGTTCCCCTGGACGGCTGCGGTGACCTTGCCGGCGATTGAAGCGCCTGACGCCACGACGATTGGGACGCCTCAGGAGTACGATTACTACCATCCGGCTACGGGTGGACCGGACCCGCGAACCTATCGTCCCCTGGACAACCGGGCGGATGGAACCGGCGTAGGGATTGAGATTACGGAGGAGGTGGACGATCCGGGTGTGTTCCACACGAACATCGGCTGGATTGACGCCGGGAGTTGGTATCGGTACACGTACAATGTGCCGCAGGCGGGCTGGGTGAAGTTTGAGTTTCGCGTGGCAGCTCCAACCGGTGGCACGTTAGCGGCGTTCTGGGATGAGACGGCGGTTGGAACGGTGAGCTACGCCACGGGCAACTGGCACATCTTCACCTGGGCGCTGATGGAGGACGAGATCCAGACCACCACTGGCGTACACACGTTACGGGTGCAGTCGGTGTCCGGAGAGCTCAACCTTGACACGATTGCGATTCAGTGGAATGCAGCTCCGCCGTCGCGGAAGAGCGTGTGGGAGGACAACTTCGACACGTACACGGCGACTGCGGACGTGGTCAGCCCGACGAACGGCAAATGGACCCGAGGACTCACCACCAACACGGCGGGGTCGTGGACGCTGTGGGACACCGCGGGACCGCCGTTAGGCAGCGAGCCTGCGAACATCGCCGCGATGGAGGGCAAGTACATGATCTCCGACAGCGACCTGTCCGGTGCGGGCGTGTTGCTGAACGAAGAGATGCTCTCCCCCGAGGTGGACTGCATTCAGTGGACGAACCTGCGGCTGAACTTCAACTACAACTACCGCATCTACGACGACGCAGACCACACCCAGACGGCGGAGGTGGACATACGGTCGTTCAACCCAACGACGGGCTGGGGCGGCTGGACGAACCTGCTGCACTTAGAGATGTCCGACATTGATCCGACCGCGGACCCGCCGGAGCTGAGCGGTCCGGAGGTCTTCGACCTGTCGGCGTACGACGGGAAGAAGATTCAATTGAAGTTCCACTTCTTCGATGCGGAGTACGACTACTGGTTCGCGGTGGACAAGATTCGGGTGTCCGGCGTGCAGTTGCTTCAGCAAATACCGCTGCCGGAGATTAGGCTGGTAGCAGGGAATGTGACGGTAAGCTGGGATGCCTTTGGTCCCGGACAGTACTCGGTCGAGTACACGGCCAACGTGAAGGGGACCTGGACGAAGATTGCGGGTCCCTTCAGCCAGACCAGCTTCACCGAAGCGATGCGAGCGGACAAGGCCGGATACTACCGCATCCTCGGACAGTAGTGGCGCCTAAGCGCCATAACAAGACAGCCCCCGTGCCCGCGGCACGGGGGCTGCCTTTTGCGCGGCGAACAAGGTGAAGGAGGTAGATACTCTCGCAGCAGCGGCCATGTTGGTGACGGAGAAATGTTGCTGGACATTGCGACGGCGGGAGACGGCCGTGTCCTTGGTGAGATGGGCGCTCCCCAGTTCAGCCCGATCCAGAATCTGGCTACCTGGAGAGAAACTCGGTGAGATTGCCGGCTACCGCGTTGGGGGAGACTTTCGCCTCGATGATGGGGCGGAGGGATGGGTCAATCTCATAGCCGATGCAGCTTCTCTTAGTCTCGCGGGCGACTTTCATCGTTGTGCCGGAGCCGAGGAAAGGGTCGAGGACGACTTCACCGACGTTCGAGAAGAGCTTGATAATCCGGTACGGAAGCGCAGGCGGAAAAGCAGCGGGGTAATCTTCCTTCCCCGTCGGCAACTGGTTTGTCATTTCCCAGACGGAGAGAAACCACTTCTGGCGCAGATACTCTTCCTTGTCAACCATTGACTCCCGGTTCGGGGGCGGGTATTTGTACTTACCTTTCTGGAAGATGAGGATGGATTCCTGGAGGTTGTCGGGGTAGAAGTACATCGGGTAAGGATGCTGGAGAAGCAGACCGCTCCGGCGGCTGATGCGAATGTATCCTTCCGGCTTTTTCCAGATGATTTTGTCGCGATAGCGAAATCCCGCGTCGAGGAAGATTCGCGTAACGTCCGCGACGATAGGGTATTTCTCGCCCTCGACGAGCATATCGTCGCAGTTGACTACGGCAATGCGTCCTTTCTGGAGGACGCGAAAAGTCTCTCGGGCAAAGTTGCGGATGAGGCGAAGATAGCTTTCGTAATCGGGGAAGACGTTCTGATAATCGAAAGGGGCATTGAAGTACGGGGGAGATGTGACCATGAGGTGGACGGATTCGTCGGCGAGCTCGAGCATCTGCTCGCAACTGGCGAAAATGACCTTGTTGAAAATCTGTGCGTTTTTATTCCGCATGGCGCCCACCGTTGGCAATGCCAGAATTCTTTTCCTTCTGTATCACACCTCAGGGGACGATTCAATCCGAAATCGCGTGGAATGAGATCGGGTTACTGCGGAAAAGTGCACTGGAGGTTTTCCGCACAAGATGCGTGAGGCTGACGTGGACTGGCGATGGAGCATTCCGAGAAAAAGAAGGGCGGCGCGGGGTCTCCTGCGCCGCCCCCGATCGCGCCGATGACCGTCACTTCCCTGTCTTCGCCACGGAAAGGCAACCGCATCCGCAGTTGGCGTTGGCCTTGGGCGTCTTTTTCTGCTTTTTGGCTTTGAGTTTTTGCATCGCTCTCACCTCCTTGTGCTTCCGTTTGCAGCCGCAAATGCATTTGTCCACGAAGTCCCGGGGAAGACGGTGTTCCTGCAAGGTCCTCTCCGCGAGGCTAACGACCTCGCGCTGGAGCTGAACTTTTGCGTCGTGGAGTCTCTTCCGAAGGGTGCTCTCACGAATGCCGAGGAACTCCGCCGCTTCCTTCCGCGGAACATCGTCCATATAGCACAGAAGAACGGGCACGCGCTTTTTCTCGGATAGAGAGCCGACGATGGCCGTGATCTCTCGGTCGAAGTCATCGGCGCCCGCCCGCTGAGGCGATCGAGCTTCTCCGGAAGCCCGGGCCGCATGCGTGCGCGGTCTGCCCGACTCCTCTTCCGGAATGAGCGGCAGCACCTTCCGGCGTCTGTTTCGCATCCTTGCGACGTTGACGACTATCTTCCTGAGCCAGGCGGCGAACTTCTCGGGTTCACGCAGGGTGCCCAGCTTCCGGAGCGCGGTGATGAAGGCCTCCTGCGCGACATCCTGGGCTTCGTGGAAGTCCCTGACGATGTCAAGCGCCACCGCGTAAGCCACATCCTGGTATTTGGCGACCAAAGTCCCGAAAGCATCTCGGTCGCCACCGGCTGCGGAAATGACAAACTCTGCTTCTTCAGGCTTCACGTCGGGAGATCCTTTGTTTCTTGGTTACATGATAATTGATGCAGAGCGCGTCGCCCGTGTTACGTGGGATGGTTAGACCGTGGTGCGGAACAGGACTCTCCAACAACAGAATCGCCCGCTGGTGAGGTAGGCTCACCCTGTCAGCCGTCAGCCGCGTCTTCCCCCGCGCCCGCCTCCTCCTGGCCGCTCCCCCGGGGGTAGGACTTCTTGCCGGTACTGGCTTCCCCTTCCTCTTCCGGGTCCGAAGCCCTGTTCCTCTTGCTCATAGCGGCCGGGATAAGCCCTTTTGATGGCCACGGAAGCCGTCACGATTCCTGCCGCAAGGACAAAAAGGATAAGCAGCGTCACGAGCCAGTGTAGCCCGAGGCATTGCTTCGACATGGACCGAATCCAGCCCATGTGAAGGATGAAGTGGAGAGTTACCAGGGCAACAAGGGTCAACGAGAAAATGAGATGGAGGTCGCCCCAGTCATGTCGGTGCAGCCCCCACAGGTACTTTTCCGCCTGAGGGCCGCCGCCCCGCGCAATGAAGAAGCCGAGAAGTATCCCGATGAACATTACGACCAGGATCATGACAAGCAGCAAGGTGTCAACGACGGCGTTCCAATGGGCTTTTTTCACGGTGACCTCCTCTGTCGCGTCCTAACCGCAGGTCAATTCCTTAGCGCCATTCTACTCGTCGCGCACGCGCAAGGCTGCACTGTCCGCCGGAGCATCAAGCTGTCCCGGAGCCGCAATCGTGCGAGCTAACCAAGAACATCTATCTCGATGTCAAGGCAGATGCTCTATCTTGTAGAAGCGCTGGCGGATGGCCGTGGCGGCGCCATCGGTCCACGACGTGAACTCTCCCTGGGACTCGACCATTTCCTGGCGTATTGACCATGCAAAGAGGTCGGGGCTCTGCCAGATTCGATAACCCTTGCCCGCTGCGCTGCCCCAAACGAGAGTAACCTGGCCTGCCGGTCCGTACTGGACGCTGCTCACGGCGGGAGCAGATGTCTTCCAGGGCTCAAAGAGCACCCTGTCGCTGACCTTGTTGCCTGTGCCGTCCGGGTTCAGCACGAGGTGATAAGGCCCGGTGTTGTCTCCCCACCAGCAGCCCCTGGCATCCACGTCAATTGTGCCCTCGTTAAGGACGCCGTAGGTCGTGTTGGACTTGATTTGTGAGTCACTGAGGGTAATCGTGGATGATTGGTTTCGGACGAGCACGCCATTGTTGTTCTGGGTAAAGACACATCCGGTGATATTGTGCTGGCCCGTGCTGCCATCAATCCGCAGGCCGTCGCCGCCAACGTTCGACAGCGTACAGTTGGCCATGTTGAGGTTGCCGGAGCCGGTCTTGAGTACGCCGGCGCTGTCCCAATAGCCAGCGTATCTTACTGTGCAGTGGACGAGCGTAGTGGAGCCAGGGTCCTGAACGATGATCGCTCGCCACCAGCCGGGGGCGGGCGCGGTGTCACTCCCGTCACCGTTCGCGTCTCCGCCTACTGTGTCGTCCCGCCAGTCGGTGAAATAGATGGGGGAGCCCGACGTGCCCTGGGCATCGAGATTCCCGCTCACCCAAATCCCTGCATACTGGGGAAACTTAAGTACTGTACCGGGCTTCACGGTCAGCACGGCATCCGCACCAACGGTGGTATTGCTGCTGACGAACAGTGAGTAGTTTTTCTTCAGATTCCACGTCACGTTCCCGGTAATCGAACCGCCGTCCGCATACACGTCAATGTTGTTGCCGGCGAAGTCTGAGGTGTTGTCGTCAAACGACGTGTTGAGCCCCAGTCTCACGCCGTTATTGCAGTTCGAGAACGTGTTGTTCTGAGAGGTGAAGGACGCGTAGCCGGATGCAATGCGCAAGCCATCCCCGCTGATGTCGCCGATGGCGCAGTTCTTGACGGACAGCGCCCCGGAGCCGCTCTTCAGCACCCCAGTGTTCTCCCAATAGCCGGCGTAACTGATGGCGCAGTGGTCGAACGTGGCGGAGCCCGCTTCCTGAATGTTAAGCGCACGCCACCAGCCGGGCGATTCGGTGGTCCCGGTGAATGTGACGGGATTGCCAGAGGTTCCGACCGCGCTGAGATTGCCCTTGATCCAAAGACCCCTGTTCTGGGCGAATTGAACGGTCACACCCGGCCCAATCGTGAGCGTCGCACCCGCCTCCAGCGTCACATCGCCTAAGACAACGTACGGGCTGCCCGCTACTGTCCATGCACTCGAGATCGTCATGCTCCCGCCATTGATGGCGACCCCGCCCGAGGCGTTGCCCGTAAAGCTGTTGTTCGCGTACAGGAGGCTGTCGTTGACGTCCTGCAAAATCCCGTAATTCCCGTTGGCGTTGAACCCGCAGCTTGTCGCAGTCACCGGACCCGACTGCATGTACAAACCCGACCATGCATTGCTCGCGAAGGTCGAATTCTGAAGCGCGGTGACGCCCGTGCTGCTCGAGACTTTGACTCCATGTCCGTCAACGTTTGACACCGTGCAGTTGGTCATGGTGAGGTCGCCGGAGCCAGTCTTCTGGATGCCGACGTGATCCCACCAGCCGGCGTACCTAACTGTGCTGTGGGCGAGCGAGGCAGACCCCCCTTGCTCAATCACAAATCCTCGCCACCAGCCGGGGGCGGGCGCCGTCTCGCTCCCGTCACCGTTCGCATCGCCGCCGACACTGTCGTCCCGCCAGTCAGTGAAATAGACGGGGGAACCCGATGTACCCTGTGCGTCGAGACTCCCCCTGATCCACAGACCTTGATTATGGCCGAACTTGACCACTGTTCCAGCCTTCACGGTAAGGCTGGCGCCAGCATTCACGGCCGTATCCCAGCTGACGTACAACGAGTAGTTTTTCTTCAAATTCCAGATGACATTCCCGGAGATGCCGCCGCCATCCGCAGAGACATCCACGTTGTTCGCCGCGAAGTCCGAGGTGTTGTCGTCGAACGACGTGTCGATCCCTAACCTCACACCGACATTGCAGTTGGAGAAGGTGTTGTTCTGCGAGGTGAACGAGGCGTAGCCGGATGCGATGCTCAGACCATCCCCCGTGACGCTGCTCATGGCAGAGTTCGTGATAGACAGCGCCCCGGAGCCGCTTTTGAGGATGCCCACGTTCTCCCACCACCCCGCGTATCGTATCGTGCAGTGGTCGAGCGTGGCGGAGCCAGCCAGCCCAACGTTGAGGAGCCGCCACCAGCCGGGGGTTTCGGTAGTCCCCGTGAATTTGATGGGACTGCCGAGAGTCCCGACCGCGCTGAGATTGCCCTTAATCAACAAGCCTGTGTGCTGGGCGAATTGAACCGTAACGCCGGGCCCAATCGTCAGAGTCGCGCCCGCCTCCAGCGTCACATCGCCCAAAACAACATACGGGCTGCCCGCCGCCGTCCATGCGCTGGTGATTGTCATCGCGCCCCCGTTGATGCCCACGCCGCCCGTGGCGTTGCCCGTGAAGCTGTTGTTCGCATAGAGAAGGCTGTCGTTGACGTCTTGGAGAATCCCATAGTTCCCGTTGGTGTTGAAAGCGCAGCCCGTCGCCGTCACAGGGCCCGACTGCATGTACAAACCCGACCATGCATTGCTGGCAAAGGTCGAATCCTGAAGCGTGGTGACGCCCGTGCTGTTGGAGACTCGCAGTCCGTGTCCATCAACGTTTGACACCGTGCAGTTGGTCATGCTCAGGTCACCGGAGCCAGTCTTCTGGATGCCGACGTGATCCCACCAGCCGGCGTACCTAACTGTGCTGTGGGCGAGCGAGGCAGACCCACCTTGCTCAATCACAAATCCTCGCCACCACCCGGGGGCGGGCGCCGTCTCGCTCCCGTCGTTGTTGGCATCGCCGCCGACCGTGTCGTCCCGCCAGTCAGTGAAATAGATGGGAGAACCGGACACGCCCTGCGCATCGAGCATACCACCCACCCAGAGGCCCGCATTCTGGGCGAACTTAACCACCGTGCCGGGCTTCACGGTAAGGCTCGCGCCAGCATTCACGGCGCTATCCCCGCTGACAAACAGCGAGTAGTCTTTCTTCAGATTCCAGATGACGTTCCCGGAGATGCCGCCGCCATCCGCAAAGACATCAACGTTGTTCGCCGCGAAGTCGGAGGTGTTGTCGTCAAACGAGGCGTTGACCCCTAACCTCACGCCATAGTTGCAGTTGGAGAAGGTGTTGTTTTGCGACGTGAAGGACGCGTAGCCGGACGCGATGCGCAGACCATCTCCCGTGATGTTGCCGATGGCAGAGTTCGTGATGGATAGCGCCCCGGCACCGCTTTTGAGAATGCCCGCGCTATCCCACCAGCCCGCGTAGTTGATATCGCAGTGGTCAAACGTCGCGGAGCCAGCCTGCTCAACGTTAAGGAACCGCCACCAGCCCGCTGACTCTGTCGTGCCGGTAAAGGTGATGGGACTGCCAGAAGTCCCCACAGCGCTCAGATTGCCTCTGACCCAAAGGCCCCTATACTGGGCGAATTGAACGGTCACGCCAGGCTGTATGGTCAACGTCACGCCCGGTTCCAGCGTCGCATCGCCTAAGACAACGTACGGGCTGCCTGCCGCTGTCCACGTCGTGTTGGAAGCGATTGACCCGGAGACATCGGTAGCCTGAGCGCTGATGGCAGCCAGGCCCACGACGACTATGCACAAGAAAACCGGACACGCCCGAACCTTGTAGCTCATCTGATTCTCCTTGTTCTTCATGGTTGAGGCACCGCACGAATCCGCTTGATTTTCTGACTGTCACGATGCCTTTTCAGGCAACGGTGGGGCGACATCGCCCGAAGGACCCTTTCACGCTACGATTTTAACCGACCGCCAAGAAATCTGCAACCTGGATGCGCGAGGGAGAACGGTGGTCGGCTCAGAGTTCCGCGGGCATCACACTTCGCGTTTTGCCTTTTGGGAGAGGCCGTGGGCGAGCCGCGTCGGTTCTGGAAGGCGATAGCCCCGGCAGGTCTCAAGAACAATTCTCACGGCGCTCTCGATGTCCACCTTGTGGCCTGGGGAGACGAAGACCGGTTTGACGTTGTGTCGGGTTCTGACAACGGCTCCTACCATCCTGCCATTGAATCGGAGATCGCACGTTGACCCTCTGGTCCGTCTTGGCTGCTTGTGCTCGCCGACGAGACGGCTTTTGGCGCAGCCGATGGAAGGAATGTCAAGGAGAAGGCCGATGTGACAGGCGAGGCCGAAGCCGCGCGGGTGAGCCAACCCCTGTCCGTCGAAGATAACGACGTCGGGGGTGAGCGGCAGGTCCTCGAAGATGCGCAGGACGAGGGGAGCCTCTCGGAAAGTGAGGAGACCGGGGACATAAGGGAAGGCGGCTTCACCTCGTTCTGTGCGCGAGAAGACCTCGCTGGCGGAGGGGTACTCGAGGACAACCACGGCGGCGAAGAGAGTATTGTCTTTTTTTGAGTAGGCAATGTCGGCGCCCGCGACGTACTTGTAGTCGCTCAAAAAGGGCGACAGGCAAATCTGGTCGGCGAGCTCCCGCTGAATGCGAATCGCCTCGGCGGTGGTCACGTTAAAGGGATGCAAGTTGCGTATAAGCATTTCGTCCTCGACGAATGTTGTGCGTGGGAAGCACCTCACACACGATGTTATTCCTATTGACATGAGAAGGCAACGCGGTAATATGGAATAGGTTACAGTGCGAGAGGAGAACCCAGGAGGCGGATAACGCAGAAGGCTCACCGTATGGAGACTCCGCCGCAGGAAAGGAGACCTTCGACATAAGACCTCTTCAGTTAGCGAAGACTTGTAGAGACCTGGCCCTGGACAAGAAGGGAGAGGGGGTTCTTATCCTCGATTTACGGGGGCTGTCATC
>JAUYEE010000169.1 GCA_030691545.1 bacterium
TCGGTTTGCTTTTGCCCTTCGCCATCTGCCTGCCA
Organism: bacterium; assembly: GCA_030691545.1. Taxonomy (GTDB): domain Bacteria; phylum Auribacterota; class JABMQX01; order JABMQX01; family JABMQX01; genus JAUYEE01. The sequence goes on from JAUYEE010000169.1 coordinate 36, forward strand.
CCCCCTTTCGGCTGGCTGGTTGGGGTCCGGGGACCCGTTTCGCCTGTAGCACACCGCAGATGTAGGCGTGCCCCCTAAAAAACCTAAATGATTATTTGATAAGGAAGCCCCAGATGTCAAGGAAAAAAGCTTCCGGGCGTCTGTTTTGCATAGATGGACTCGCGTTTTCCGCTGTCTCGGGCTGAAGTCTCGCGGAGTGGGCGACGGGGTAACGACCCGCGCGATTCGCGTCCGTGGCAAAATGCGGAATTGGGCACTTGACTTTTCAAAGCACTTGGGTTTGAATCGCTATCAGTCCGAGTGTGATGGAGACAACCGGCTTTTCCGAGTGGGCGGTTTTTCCCTTCACACGTCACGATGGCAAGAGAGTCTTCACACCGTGCCCTTGGCGGACCAAGGAGGCGAGATGGGGCAAGACGAATCTCTGGAACAGTTGCACGAGAGAATCGAGCGGCTGGCTGAGGAACTCGAGATCCTCAGAAAGTCGGAGCTTCGCTATCGCAGCCTGTTCCAAGAAAACCCGGAAGTGATTTTCGTAGAGGACCTCAACGGGAACGTGCTGTCGGCGAACCAAGCGGCTCTCCGGGCGACGGGCTACCCGGACGAGGAGTTGCGGGGGCTGACGATTTTCCAACTGTTTCCGCCGGAGGCGTACGATGGGCTTACCAAGCAGATTGATGCGGTGGTCAAGGGGGCGAAGCCGCTTCCCACGGAGCAGCAACTTGTGAGAAAAGAGGGGCGGAGGCTCTCGGTGGAACTGGAGTTGAGGGTTCTCCGCGAAGGGTCAAAGCCTGCGGCTGTTCAGGCGATCGCGCGGGACTGCTCCGCCCGTAAGTCTGCGGAAGAAGCGTTAAAATGCGCTCACGAGAACCTGGAGCGCGTTCTGAACGCTCTTTCGGACGCGGTTGTGGTGGAGAACGCGGAGCACGTCGTGCAGTTCATCAACAATGCCGGACGGGCGCTTTTTGGCAGCGCGAAGGGGAAACGATGTCACGAGGTGCTGGGGTTGGAGGAAGTGTCGCCGACGTGCGCGGTCGCGGAGATCATTGAGAACCGCCAGAGCCTTTGCCGCACAACTCACCGACAGCATGACAAGGTGTGGTCCATCACCGGATTGCCCCTTCTCAATGCGGATGGCAGCACCTCCGTGCTGGAGATCATCAAGGACGTCACGAGCACCCGCCCCTCCGATGGAAAACTCAGCCCTCTGGAGCGAATGTCTGTCCTCGCGCGCATCGCGCGAGAAATGGCGCACGAGGTCAAGAATCCCCTTTCCGCAATCACCACCTTTGCTCAACTCTTGCCGGAGAAATACGACGACGAGGAGTTCCGCAAGGTCTTTACGAAAACGGCCATCGAGGCCGTGAGCAAGATCAACTACTTGATGGAAGAGATGGTGAACTTTGCCCGACCGGTGAAGCCCGTCCTCGAGGAGACGGACTTGAAGGGCGTAGTGGACCAGGCACTGATGGAGGTGTATCCGCTTCTTTCCCGGAAGAATATTCACGTGAGGAAGGACTTTCCTCCCGCCCCACTGGCGGTTCCCGCGGACGAGGAACAGATCAAGCGGGTGTTTAAAGAACTCCTCTCCAACAGCATAGACGTCCTCGAGGAAGGGGGGAACGTAGTCATCTCGGCGCGATTCGTTCCGGGGCCGCGAGAGGGGGTCCCCGGGCGGATCGAGGTGGTGGTCTCGGACGATGGTCCCGGGATTCCCCCCGAAAATCTGCCCAAGGTGTTCGAGCCTTTCTTCACGACCTCCAGCGAGAAGCTGGGGCTTGGGCTGGCGATCGCGCAGCGGATTGTGCAGGAGCACGGCGGCGCCATCACGGCCGAGAAGACGCCCGGAAAGGGCGCGATTTTCGTTGTCGCCCTCAACCTCGCTTGACGTTCTCGGGAACAGGGGGAGGCAAGGAGCGGACGCGGCCAGGCCCGACGAGCGGGATGCCGCGCATGCTCTGCGAGGGCCACAGCGCAGCCGAAGACAGAACACGCCGGACCCGCCAGCGATGCTGCCTGCCCACTTCTGTCGTTTGCCGACGGCCCCGGGTGTGATTTCCCCCTATGCTGCTCCGGGGCGTTCGTGGTCGAGGTCAACATTTCTGTGTCCGGAGGTTTCTACAGCGAAAGGGGGTGGCGAGATGAAGCTGCCGCGACTATCCGGTCGGGACGTTGTCAGGGTGCTGGCGAAAGCGGGCTTTCACGAGATTCGGCGACATGCAAGTCGAATTTATCTCGAAAAGTCCGGGGCCGGAGGGACAACGCGTCTCATGGTCCACGATTTCAAGGAACTGGACGCGAAGGCGCTGATGGACGTCATCCACCAAGCCGGCATGAACCGAGAAGAGTTCCTCGCGCTGCTATAACGGGCCAGCCTTATGAGGCTTGCCCTCAGGCCTCAGAGCTGGGTCAGGATTGACAGGTTTGAAGGCCCGGCTCCCCTCAACAAAGGCGAGCCCCAGCGGCTGGACCGGCAACGAGAGGCGTGGGTGAGCGACAGGAGGTTCGGACATCGGCCGCTCCGCTCTTTGCGTCAGCAGGAGTATTTCATGAGCGAGATTATCAACGTCTATTGTGACGAGAGCTGTCATCTGGAGCATGACCGGCAACAGGCCATGGTCCTCGGGGCAGTCTGGTGTCTGAAGGATAAGGTGCGAGGGATCGCCGAGCGGGTCCGCGAGATCAAAGCTCGCCATGGGCTGAGTACTCGATTTGAAATCAAGTGGACCAAGGTGTCCCCAGCGAAGAAGAACTTCTACCATGATGTTGTGGACTACTTCTTCGACGACGATGATTTACATTTCCGGGCACTGATTGTGCCGGACAAGTCGAAGCTGGATCATGCTGTCCGCCGTCAGACGCACGACGAGTGGTCTTACAAGATGTACTTCGACCTCCTGAAGGTCATCATTGACCCGTCTTTTCGCTACCATATCTACCTGGACTTGAAAGACACGCGGGGGCGGGACAAGGTGGCGAAGCTTGGGGAGGTTTTAGCGGCCGCTCACTACGATTTTGGAGGGAAGATTGTTGAACGGATTCAGACGGTCCGCTCGCATGAGGTAGAGCTCCTCCAAATCGCGGATCTTCTCATCGGGACAGTTTCGTACGTCAATCGGAGCCTCTCTGGGAACGTCGGCAAGGAGACATTGGTGGAACGGATGAGAAAACGGTCCCGATACTCTTTGACCCTGACGACGCCGCGTCGCGAGAACAAGGTGAATCTGTTTCGTTGGGAAGCGTCGGAGGCAGCAGAATGATCGCTGCTCCCGACTGGTTGCCGCCCCTCATTCGGCTCAGCGACTACGAGGGGGACTGGAGGAGCTATCTGGACGTTCTGTACAAGTTATTTGAAGAGGACTTTGTGAACAGCACACCCGAATTTCGCGGGCGCAAGCTCCGCTTGAAGCGGTACCCATTATCCAAAGGTAAAGAGGCGACTTTCTGGCACATGATTTCTGAGGGACGCGACGAGGCTTCACGGCAGCCAGATTTGAACCGTTGTGAGCGACTTCGGTGGGTAAAGGCCGTGATTGAGAATGCAGGGGATCCCGCCGTCAGGGTGTGGGAGACGACGCGTCATAGAGAACGACGAATCTGTTTGTGGCTGGAAGCTCAAGAATATCTGGTGGTTCTGGCTGCCCGAAAAGGTTACCTGCTGCCATGGACGGCTTACACGGTGACACGAGATCACCGGAAGCGGAAGCTGCAGACAGAATACGAGGAGTGGCAGAGAACGCAGGAGAGGAAAGGCTGATGCCGTCCCAAAGGACGGCATCGTTACTCCTTCTACACATGGTAGATGAGCTACTCTAAATATCGCTCACTCTTGTCCAGAAGTCAAGCGCTTTTTTGCCCTTTCCGTCCATCCCCCGCTACGTTGGCGGGTCCTCGGGCAAAAGCGCCTTTCTGGCCCGCGGCTGAAGGTTCTCCAGGGCCGGAAACCGAGTGTCATTGACAACGGGATCGTGCAGGGAATAAGCTATGGCGTTTCCTCCGGCGTGTATGGAGAGGGATGGGTTGTCCGCGCGCGAACGGTTTGTCTGTTTGCGGTTGCGCACGAAAACCCCAGCGACGACGAAGGATGCGGATGCATGGGAGCGAAATGAAGATGCTCGGAGGAGCGATCCACAAGCAAGATTGCTGACAAGGATCTCACCATGGCGAAGAAGAGCGAGAAAATCAAGGTTGTTCATTACGGGCTGGGGCACATTGGGCTGATGGCGGCGAGAATCGCCGTCCAGAGCGAGCGCCTGGAAGTCGTCGGCGCCGTGGACGTTTCCGCGGAGAAAGCGGGTAAGGACCTCGGCGAGTTACTCGGGGCAGAAAAGCCTCTCGGCATTACGGTGAGTAACAAGTCGCAGGAGGTGTTGACTCTTCGGCCGGACGTCGTCGTGCATTCGACCGGGTCTCGCCTCGGCGAAGTACTTCCGCAACTGGAGGAGATTGTGTCGCGAGGAGCCAACGTGGTGTCCTCCACTGAGGAACTCCTCTTCCCCGTGGGAAAGAACAAACAACTCGTCGAGAAACTCGACGAACTGGCGAAAGAAAACGACGTCTCCGTCCTCGGGACGGGCGTGAACCCGGGCTTTGTGCTTGATTCGCTTCCCGCATTTCTGACGGCTGTCTGCAGCAACGTTAAAAGCATTTTCGCCCGGCGCATCGTGGACGCGTCCACACGGCGGGAGCCGCTTCAGAAAAAGGTGGGAGCGGGACTGAGCCTGGAGGAGTTCCGGCGGCGCGTCAAGGAGGGTCGCCTGGGACATGTCGGGCTGATCGAATCGGTGGCGCTGATTGCCGACTGTCTGGGTTGGGAACTGGACAACTTGCTCGAGAGAGTTGACCCGGTCATCGCCGACGGCAACATCAAGACGAAATACGTTGAGGTTCGTGAGGGACAGGCGGCCGGCATCCGACACACCGCGAAAGGCATCCGGAAGGGCGAACGGGTGATTTCGCTCGAGCTGCAGATGTTCGTCGGGGCGCCGGAGCCGCACGATTATATCCGGATTGACGCGGAGCCGCCCCTCGAGGTGACAGTCGAGAACGGCACCGCCGGCGACCCCGCCACCGCCGCGATCTTAGTCAATGCCATTCCCAGAGTCCTTGCCGCACGCGCGGGATATGTGACGATGAAAGACCTGGGGCTAATCTCGGCACTCGGATAAGTCCGTTGTGGGCGAAAGGTATTCCATCGGCCCCAGAAAGGGATGGCCCGCATCCTGCCCGGCCAGGGAGAACGTGGAGAACGCAGGGAGGTTTCAACGGGGTCAACGGCGCAGAGAAGTGCGCTTGGAGGCGCCTCCATCGGAGACTAAGAGATTGCGAAAGCGCACAAGATTGTTTTGGGAATTCGACCGGTTCCTGGTATAATGTCAGTCGCCGGGACAAATCCGGCGATGGTTTCGATGATGCTTTGGAAATAAGCCCGCGTAGCTCAGTTGGTAGAGCACCGCATTCGTAATGCGGATGTCGTTGGTTCGATCCCGACCGCGGGCTTATTTTTTCTCGCTTATTATCTGGCTCGAACGCAACCACTTGCGCCGAGTCTGTGCCGAGGGCAACTCTGGGTTCCCGGTGCACAACATCGTAGACTGTGGGGACTTTTGTGGGGAGTGCCAAGAGCAATTCGACCGCGTTTCGTTTCGATTGCTCGGCAGGGTGAACATACCTCATCACCATATCCAGCGAACGATGGCGCATGAGTTTCATGATCGTAGCCGCGTCAACGTTTAAGGCCGCCAAACGAGTTCCGAAGGTGTGTCTGAGGTCGTGAAAGCGGATTTCGCGGGGAAGGTTCGCCCTTTTCAATGCTCCCTGGAACGCCTTTTTCACCTCTCCAAGAGGCTTTTCTCCGCCGAAAACGTACGGGCCATTCTGAGGCAGGTTTGTCAGCAACTCTATCATCTCTGAGTTCAGCGGGACTGTGTCCGGCCTCTTGCTTTTGCTGTCGTCAGCATTGAGGGTGATCACCCGTCGGCGGAGGTCAACCTGTCGCCACCTCAGGTTGAGGATCTCCGATTTTCGCATGCCGGTATTCAAGGCCATGCGAATAATCGGCTTCAAATGCGCTGCTGCCGCAGCGAGAATGCGCTGCTCCTCCGTGCAACTCAGGACGTACATCCGCTCGTTTCGTTCCTTATAGAAGTGTTCCGCAGTGACCGGGCTTGCGCGAAGCTTTCTCCATCTCACAGCTAGAGACGCAGCCGAAAAGCCCTGTTTTTTGGCAACGGTTCTGGTCGAGGCACGAGGGTGCGCTCATAACCTCAGGGGGCTGAGAGATATTTCTTGGGGTTGTCGCGCCCTCGTATGAGAAGGAACAGCGCGAACAACAATGTCGCGAAAAGAAAACTGCAACGTGGAGCCCCCATAAGGCCAATGGCGTTGGCTATCAGGGTCAGGTTCGCTACCGTCGCCGCCATGAGCACCTGGAACA
>JAUYEE010000203.1 GCA_030691545.1 bacterium
CTTTGGAATCGTCACCTCAATCACCCGCACAGAAAGGTCAAAGCCCTCATTCCCCCCACACAGCAGCCTCGGGCCGTAGATGAAATCGCCTCGCTCCCTCCTTTCTCCAACGCGACAAATCTTGCGATTCCGCAGTCCTGTCGCGGCGTGTCTTCGCTTGCATTGCGGATCCCTCCTATCAGCGACCCTTGCGCCACCTATCATACGCACCTACGTAAGGGAAGCTCCCTCCGCTTTTTTGATCTTCACGTTTATTGCAGCCTATCCAACGCTTGCTTGGCGAGATTGCGCGGCCCTTCCCACTTGCTCTCGGCGATAACCTTGCGGAGCCATTTTTCGGCCTGGTCGAGCTCACCGAGCAATTCATAGCACAGCCCGATTTCATAGGCGGCCTCATCGCAATGATTTCCCGCGAGCGCCGCCTCGAAGTGCCCCAGAGCGGAACGGTAGTCCTTGTACGGTTTCACCATGAGCTGGCCGAGGTAGTACTGCGCCTCTGCCGCCATCTGCGTCTCCGGAAAACGCTTCGTCAACTCGAGGAAGAACTCCTTCTTCTGCTCCGGAGCTATTAGTTTTGACCGGTGGTAGTCGTCGCACGCTGTCATGGCAACCGCCAACGCCACCTGTGCGAACTCGGAACCAGGATTGTTCTTCGCGAAGGCGAAAAGGTTAATCCCCGCTGCGCCATAATCGCCAAAATAGAAATCAGACAACGCCGACAGATATTGGGCCTCCATGCGGCGGGCCTCGTCCTTAGGATTTAGCCTGAGATATGCCGCGAAAGCCTCTTTTGCCTTGTCGAACTGCTGGTTCGTAAAGTACGCCTCCCCGAGGGTGAACGTAAGGTCTCCCATGTCAACTTGATCGCTGAATTCCCACTGGATGCGTTCCAGCGCCGCTACGGCAAGGTCAAAGTTGCCCGAAGCTTCCGCCCGCTTTGCCAGTTCCCTCAGGGCGGCGGGGTCGTTGGCCGAGGTCATGTCGTACTCGACAAGGGGCCGGCCTTCCGCTTTCATGGCGCCCCCAAGACCGGCTGCTTTGGACACCGAGAGCAGCCCCTCACTGAACTCACGAGAGCCGGATACCTTCTCGAGGCCGTCCAATTCTTTCGACAAGGAGGAAAGTAGGCGGTCAAATCCCTCCCTCCCCTTTTCGCCGTGTGTGAGGGAATAATAGAGATACGCAGCGGCGAGACGGTCTGCATTGGTCGCGTCGCTGGCGTGCACTTTCAGCGCCTCGTCAAGCCCCGATGCGATCAGGGCATCGTTCGCCTCCAACAATGCCTCGTCCAGTTCTCCGTCTCGGGGGCGCATTGTCGGCCCCCAAAGCATCTTGGCGAGTTGTCCCAGGTCCTCGGCCTTCGCGACAACACCGCTGGGGTCGCGAAACAGGTCCTGAAAGGATGACGAGAGCAGCAGAAGCCCTCTTGCCCTGAGCTTCCGGGAGAGCTCCGGCTCTCCTTGCTCTCGGCCTTCCTCCCCCAGATTGCCCAGAAGCGTCAGGAGACCTTCCTTCGCCTTCCTGGACTCCTCTGTCAGGGATGTGTTGGTTTCCAGTTCCTTTCTGATCGAAGAGGCGAGCGTGTCCCCATAACCCTGAAGCGATGTCCTTCGTCGGGAATAGAAGTCCTGCACCTGCTTATCGGAGAATCTATGCGAAGGCCTGTTAGATGCTATCCTGAGGCACCAAAGCATGGCGCAGGCGGGCTTATCTTGGCGCAACCTCAGTTCGGCGACGCGCTCGGCAGCGAGCACTCCGGCATCACTTGTCGGTGAACCTCTCACTGTCTCCTCGTAGTCACGAATGGCTTCCTCAATCCTTCCCAGATGCTCCCTGCACCTGGCTACTCCCAACTTTCCGCGTTGGTACAGCTCTCGGGAGGCGAAGAGGCTCGGAGACCTCCACACAAACTCCATTTCTGCTTCCTCGTAGTCTCCGCGGCGAAGCAACAGCTCCGCGACGCCAAGTCTGCCATTGTGCGCTATCGCCTTATCCGCGTGGGCGGTGGCGACGTAGGCGTAGAAGGCAAGGGATTTGAGGCCGTTGTCCTGGAAGGCGGATTCGAGTTCTGTGAAAGCCCGAGTGAGGGCCTCGTCATCGCCCGCGACGCGGGCAAACAGCTCCTTGATTCCCTGTTCACTGGCAACGCCGAGGAACACGTCCTCCAAAGTCTCGACGTCGGGCCACAGGCGACTCGCGTATTCCAGCGCTGCGGCGCGCTCCTCGTCGCTCAGCTTAATCCTGTGCTTCAACAGAAAGTCGTAATACTTGTGGAGAGCGCTGACGTTGCCCGGGTACCTCTTGACGAGGTCGAGAACCAGCTCGAACGCCTTCACAGGCTCCGTGGCGTTCATCGCCTCCTCGGCTTTTGCCGCAGCAACACCAATCTCAATTTTCGCCTCCACGTCCTTTGCCGAAGCCTCCTGTGCCGCCCAGCACGTGGAGCATTGACACACAGCGAGCAGTACAAAGGTCGCCAACCAGGCCCACCAGAAATCTAACCAATGGCTCCTTTTCATCGCATCTCCCTCCCACTCATGGCCTCGTAGGCATCTGCGGTCATTCTCAGTCTCACAATGGCGTCAACGTTCTCCTCGGTCTTCGAGATGAACTGCTCCCTGGAGCGGTACAGCGCCGCGACTTCCCCGGCGCTCATTCGTTCGAAGACCCCTGGATGCTTGTAGCTGTAGTCCAGCGCCTTGAGGACCTCCTTCTCGTCAGCCGCGCGGCGCAGCTTTCCAAGCAAATAGGGGTAGGCTTCTTCTTTTCCCCTGTACCGGAGAATGGTGTCGAAGACGAAATTGACGATTCTCCCCCTGTCCCAGTAGCTCGGCTCGTTTTCGAGGAGTTTCCCGACCTCGATGGTCTTCTGAACGTCGCCCGCCGCCCCGAAAGTGCTTCGGAATCTGACAGAACCTATCCGCGCCGTTAGCAGAGAACCTCGCTCGCTCGGGTTTTTGGGCACCTACTTCTTCGGCTCCGTCTCTTGCTTCGGAGGTTGCCAGCCGAGTTTTATGAGGGAGTCAAGGGCTGCCTGCCTCGTCGCCTTATCCTCGTCGCCCAGTGCTTCGACGAGGTAGGGAACGGCTTTCTCAGAACCAGTGGCGGCCATCGCTGCAGCAGCTTCCTTCCGCACCAGGGGCTTTGCATCCTTTAGCAACCAGGCGAGAGGTTCGACGGTCGCGGGGCCCCCGATCGTGCCAAGCGCCGACGCCACCGCTCCTCTGACACCGCTCGAAGAGTCCTTCGCGTTGGCCTGCAGATACGATATCGCCTCTCCACCTCCGATCATTCCAAGGGCCCACGCCGCCGCCCGCCGGACTTCGAGTCTTGGATCTTTGAAGCAGTCTGCAATCGTCGGGATGTATTGCGCGTCCTTGCGGGCGCCGAGCAGGCGCGCCGCCGAGATACGATTTTCCACAGAGTGCGAGCGGAGCATTTCCAGAATCTCCTCGACGGGCTGAGTTTGTGGCTCAACCCACTGCGATGCTGCCTTAAGATACGCGTCCAGCTTCCTGACAGGCACGGAATGGGTGGTCCGGTCGATGGCCAGTACAGGCACGGTTTCCCCGCACAAATCGGGCCTCTTATCCCATAGGATGGGGAACGGGAGCGGCACGTCCTTCATGTCGTGGTACCACCAGAAGTGCTTTGCGAGCTTCCACCTCTCGGAAGACATACACCAAGTGTTGTAGCTTGATCCCCACTTGCCAACGGCTGTCTTAGCATCCGGATCCGTAGGCCTGATCCTCCTAATGTACATCCCGTGGACAAGCAAGTCCTCGGACATGGAGAGCTTCTGCAAAACTGACGCGAACACCTTTTCTGCTGAAACGGGGGTAACCTTGCCCTCCTTTTCCTGATCGCAACGCAGCAGCTGGTCGACCGGCTCATTGGCAACGGCGAGCGCCATCGCTATGTGTCGGAGGCTCGTCTGTGACCTGATCCTCCATTCCATCTCGGCTCCAGACTCTGCGCCTGCAACGGTCAAAAGCAACTGCAACAAGAGCCAGATTGATAAAGCGGAAGTACACTTGAACACATGATCTGTCCTGTCCATCGCTGTTCCTCCATGCCATCGGTCTCCCTTGCCGTCAATCCACGCCCACGCTAAATTCAACGTAGAGATACGCCTCGGCTTTCCCATGGTCCGCCCCATGGTCCTGATATTCAACGCCCGCCTCGATGTAGCCGATTATCTGAGTGCCCTCCGCAGTGAACCAGTCGCTGTCGGGATTATGCAGCTCGCTTGGGATCTCCCTTCTCTCTCCGTTGACAATACTCACACGGAATTCGCCGTAGGAGCCCCAGCCTATGCTACAGATGACGTTCGCACCCGACGTAATGTCGGTCGATACAGGGGTAACAATGATGACCGAAGACCAGTGTGCGACTACGTTGACATCGACGCTTGCATCCCCAACATCTAGGCAAACACGCCATCGTTGTTCTCCGCTTGGTTCAAGCCACCAATCGCTTCCGTATTTGGCCTGGAACCCTGTTGCGTCGGTCCACATCATCGAGTACAGGTTGACCCAATAATCGTGCGGGTCGTCGTCATGATCCTCATCGCCCCATTCACCAAGGAGGCCGTCCTTGTATCCCCCGCCGTCCCTCCTCCCCTCGATTGACCAATGGCTGCTTGCGTCTTCCTGAAAAAACACCCTCCATACCACAATGTCCCCGTTGGGGCCCTGAGTTCCAAGTTGAGTTGTGTCGCTGTAGGTGTCACCCCATATGGTGTATTCAACTTTCACGGCGTACTTTCCCGGTTGGTTGGCCGAGAACTGTGGGTCCTCGGCAGTTGCACTCGGCGTAAACGTCACGGTGCCCGGGCCGCTCACTTTGCTCCATTGGTATGTGCCGCCACCCGCTTCCGGCGGCGTCACGGTACATCCGAGTTGGAGTTTTTCCCCCTTACAAACAAGCGCGGGGTAACTGCTTTGTACCGGCGTATCAATTACGACCTGCACCATATAGACCATGCAGATGTCGGTGGCCGACTGGCCGTCGTTGTCAAAGACGGTGAGCTTTATCTCATAGCTGCCCGCCTCATAGAAGGTGTGCTTCGGCATGGCATCGGGGTACCCTTCCCAAATGCTGAACCAGTTGCCGGTACCGTCCTTTCGATATTGGTAGCGGAAGTAAGTCATCCCCGCGCACGGCCATGGGTCCACGCCAGCCGGGATGTCATCGGGGTCGTAGGAAAAATGCTCCGGATTCGCCCCCGCCGTTAGTTCCACGTGTTGCCCAACCGGAACATAAACCTCGTCATACCACTGCGGCCACCACCCGACGCTGACCGCGGCATGCGGAGGAACAGGACACGCAGAAGCCAAGCCAACCACAACCCCGTAAGCGGCCGCCAGGACCCCGACCTGCGTCACGAGGATCCTTTTCCACTCTCTTTTTGCCATCAGTCGGATCATCTGCCACCTCCCCCCACCTTCGGGGACCACGGATTCACTCGTGGAAACCGCGTCTTAGTTTTCGCCCTCCGGCGACGAGCTCCTGAACCTCTCGAGTGCCTGCCTCGCGCGCTCCCGGGCCCCACCATACCTGCTTTCGCTAACGACCGTACGGTACCATCTCTCGGCCCCGCGCAAATCGCCGAGCTTCTCATGGCACAGCGCGATGTGAAATGCAGCCGCATCAGAACGTCTTCCGCTTAAGGCTATTTTGAAGTGCTCGAGCGCCCCGGCATAGTTTTTGTCCTCGTCGAGAGCGAGGCAGGCAAAATGGTAGTGAGCCTCAGCAGTCATTTCCGTGTCGGGGAAATCCTCTGCAAGACGCAACAAGAATTCCTTTCTCTGATTGAGGGGCACGCCCCGCGATTCGGCGTATCTGCTGCAAGACACCAGGCCGAGGTGATGGGCGTTTGGCGCAGAACCGTGCTTGGGGTATCTCTCGGCGAAACCGAACAGACCGAGGGCTGCTTGACGGTAGTCCTCAGCGTACAGGTCACACATTGCCGAAAGGTATTCTGCCTCCATGCGACGTGCCTCGTCCTTCGCCTCTTGCTTGATGTACGCCGCGAACGAGTCTTTTGCCTTATTCCACTCGCTATTCTGGAAATAGGCCTCGGCGAGAAGGTAGGTCAGCTCAGCGGTGTCAACTTCGTTGGCAAATCGCGCCCGGATGCGTTCGAGCGCTCTCACGCCCAGATCGCGATTGCCTACGGATTGTGCCTTGCCTGCTAACTCCTTGAGAGACGCGGCACCCGCCGCGGAGGCTATGCCCTGCTCGAGGAGCTCCCGATACTCCGATCTCGCCTGCTCGAAGAGTCTCGCTGACTTGGCGACGGACGCGATTTTCTCCGTGACTTCGCGCGATGAATAAAGTTGCTCAAGTCCAGGAACATCTTTGGATAGCGAGGAAACAAGCTGTTGAACTTGTGTCCGGCCGCCTCCATCCCGAGTGGTCCCGTAGTAGAGATACGCAGCAGCGAGACGGTCACCGTTCATCCCGTCCTCGCCATATTTAACCAGAGCCTCGCGAAGGGCAGATGCGATCACGGCGTCATTTGCTTCCAACAAAGCCTGGTCGAGTGTGCTCGCAGGCTCCCCCACTCTTCTTGGGCGAAGCGCTGCGGCCGCCTGTCCGAGGTCCTCCGCTCTCTGAGCGATGGCGCTGGGGTCAGCGAGAACGTCCACCACCCCGGCTGAGATCGTCAGAAGGCTTCTCGATTTGAGGCTCCGGAAGCGCTCCCTCTCTCCCTGTTCCGCGCTATCGTTCGTCAGGCTGCCGAGGTGGGCAAGAAGTTGTTTCCTTGAATCCTGTTCCTCCGCCGGAACGGGTGTTGCCGCAGTCTCTCGTTCAAGAGAGGACATAAGCCTATCGGAGTATCTTCTAACTGACGCCATCTGCTCGGAGTAGAAATCGTTCAGGCTCCTGTCGGAGAATGCACGCGATGGCTTCGCTGATTTCATTTGAAGGCACCAGGAAGCCACCTCGGTGCGATTGCCCTGGTCCAAGGCAATTCGGGCCATCCGCTCAGCGGCGGAAAGCCCCATCTCGGAATCAGGCAAGAGACTCCACGCAGCTCGGTAGTCGCTCACGGCTTCCTTTGTTTTTCCCAGACCCTCCCAGCACTTTGCACGGCTGAACGAGACGCGCTGGCGAAGATCAGGCGTAAAAGCAACGTCGAGGAAGTTCCAGGTGAAATCGTTCCACGCCGTCTCGTACTCACGGCACCTGAGCAGGAGATCAGCCACGTCAAGCCTGGCCTGGTGGGCGATAGGTTTATCTGCATGGGCGGTGGCGACATAGGCATAGAAAGCCAGGGATTTGAAGTCATTGTCGCGGAAGGCGGATTCGAGTTCTGTGAAAGCCCGAGTGAGGGCCGCGTCATCGTCGGCCACGCGGGCAAAGAGCTCCTTGATTCCTTGTTCACGGGATATGGCGAGAAACACGTCCTCCAGAGTCTCGACGTCAGGCCAGGAGGTCTTTGCATATTCCAGGGCTGCCGCCCGCTCCGAGTCGCTCAGCTTGATCCTGTGTTTCAGCAGGAAGTCGTAGTACTTGTGGAGGGCACTGACGTTGCCCGGATACTTCTTGACCAGACCGAGCAGAAGCTTGAGAGCCTTCACGGGCTCCCTCGCATTCATCGCCTCGTCCGCCTTTGCCGCAGCAACTCCGACCTCAATCTTCGCCTCCACATCCTTTGAGGAAGCCTCCTGTGTCGCCCAGCATCTGGAACATTGACAGGCTGCCAGCAGCACAACAACCGCCACCCAACTCCACAAGAGATTCACGCAACGTCTCCTTTTCATCACATGTCCCTCCCACTCATCGCCTCGTATGCATCTGCGGTCATTCTCAGTTTCACGATGGCGTCAACATTCTCCTCGGTCTTCGAGATGAACTGCTCTTTGGAGCGGTACAGCGCCGCGACCTCCCCGGCGCTCATCCCCTCGAAGACCCCCGGATGCTTGTAGCTGTAGTCCAGCGCCTTGAGAACTTCCTTCTCGTCAACCGCGCGGCGCAGCTTTCCGAGCAAATAGGGGTACGCTTCTTCCTTTCCCCTGTACCGCAGGATTGTGTCGAAGACGAAGTTGACAACTCTTCCCCTGTCCCAGTAGCTCGGCTCGTTTTCGAGGAGTTTCCCGACCTCGATGGTCTTCTGAAGGTCTCCAGTCCCCCAGCACGACGCACAGTGGAGATACCAGTCGAGGACCATGGTGTGCCTCCACGGGGAAATCATGTGAGGCAGGAATCCGTCAACCAGCTCGCAGAACTTCCCGTATTGCTGCGACCGGAACAGGATTTTCAGAGCCTCGTATTCGATCATCTCCAACTGGCTGGGCGGCCGGCCCTCTCTCAATGTCAGAACGCCGACGTGACTATTCGCGAAGAGCGGATTTCCCTTCACCCACCACGAACTCTCCGGCGGCGGGTATGAAGTCACACGAATCTCCGCCAGGCATCTGTATTCCTCCAACCTCGTCGCCTCACGATACCCCGTGTCTTTCTCAAGAAGGTCGGCTATCTCGAGAACCTTACGATAATCGCTTTCCGTCGCATCGGGGACCTCCAGAGCCGAACGCAGATACCAGTCAAGTATCTGCCTGCGCATCTCCGCGTTCCTGGAGCGGGCGAGGAACGCCTCCGCGACCTGATTGTACTGCCGGAACTGACGGCTGCGGTAGAGCACCTCCAGGGCCATCCGCTCGAGCTCATC
Organism: bacterium; assembly: GCA_030691545.1. GTDB lineage: Bacteria > Auribacterota > JABMQX01 > JABMQX01 > JABMQX01 > JAUYEE01. The sequence continues at coordinate 8,681 of JAUYEE010000203.1, forward strand.
TCGCTTTTGGGGATATTTCCTTATGAGGTCAATGAACTTGCTCCAACTTGCAGCATACGCGGGGTTGTTCTCCACCCACCAGCCAGATCCTTCGGAGATCAGGTCATCAACTTCCGTCTTGGTCCTGTCGAAATCGGCGCGGAATCTTGCGTCAAGGGCAGCCTCAGCGGTCATCACGGTGATGGAGAACGTCTCCTCGTCAAAACCGGGGCGCGCCCGGGCGTCCGTCACCCGGATTGTGAATGTCGACGTCCCCCCAGCCGCGGCTGTGGGAAGCCCGCTGATGAATCCCGTGTCCCCCTCGAGGCTCAAGCCGTCAGGCAGATTGCCTTCAACCATCGCCCAGGCATAAGGGGGCGCTCCCCCTGTCGCCTTCACCTGTTCGCCGTATGGCTCCCCCTGCACTCCCGTCGGCAGCGCCCGACTCACTATCCCGAGGGCGCGGACGTATTCATACGCCCCCATGTCCACCGTTAGGGAAGACCTGCTCAACACGATTCGCGGGGTTCCATCGAGATCAACCGCTTTGGACATCCAGTCCTCGTTTTTGCCGGCGTCTATGCAGGGAGAATTTGCAGCAAGGCGATAATCATTGTCGGCATAGGTTCCGTTGTCGTTGTCGGGACCATCGGCATCAACGAACAGCGGGTCTGCCGAAACATTTCCTTGCCCTCCTGTGCTCCAACCCTGAATGCGTGAAAAAGTCGGCGCGCTTGACTCCGAGAGCTGTCCGGCCTCTGTCCCCTCATTTCCCCAGATGATGCAGTTGAGAATGACGCCGCCGCAGCGAGCCAGCCCACTGCCCACAGGAGACGAATTGCCGACTATTGTGTTGTTCGCAAGGTCAGCGCCACAATCCCACAGACCACCTCCGCTTTCGGAAGCCACGTTCCCGATGATAAGGCAATTCCGGATGATGCCGGAACAGTAGGCGATTCCCCCTCCGTATTCCGCCTTGTTTTCGACGATGATGTTGTTCTCGATCGCGGCGCGCGTGCCGCTGCCACCGTGAATCCCGCCGCCGCTGGGAGCGTTCCCATTCCTGATGGTGAACCCGGAGAGCAGGCAGGTTTCGTCCTCGGTTCCCGCGAACGAGACCGCGGAGCCTGCTCCATTGCCGTCAATAATCGTGCCCGCGACAACGGCGGCATCGAGAGGAGCTGTGCTCCGAATGGCAATGTTCTTGCCGTTGAAATGAATGTTTTCCAGGTAAGTGCCTTTAGCCACGATGACAGTATCCCCCTCGGACGCTGCATCAATGGCCTCGTGGATTGTCTTGAGCGGAGTTTCCGGGGACTGCCCATCGGCGGAAGCAGCCACTGAGGCGTCCACATACCATGTTGTGGGGCCGGCGGATGCCGCCGATCGGGTGAAGTGGATAGCGGTGAGTGTGGTTGCGATGAGACACAACGGTGCGAGAATGGCGAGTGAGATGCGCGTTTCCCTGGCCATGGCTGGTTACCCCCTATGCTGAACGGTGAGAACTCGTAATATTCCCTTTTCCTTACTTGGCTCTTAGCACCTCGCTCCGGGAAAGTCAAGGCCAATTTTCAGAATTTTTTCAGCCGCAATAACGTGGGGTCAGAAATGCCCTTTGACCGCCTAAAAGGGCGCACTACCTGTTCATTGCTCGGCATGTCGAGTGATAACATCTCTGACTAACTTCCCATGCCACTTCACGTGACCGTCGCCAAACAGGATGTTGTATCCGCGACCGTGGGGACCGGAAAAATCGGGACCTCCCGTGTAGGAATACCAGAGGCCGCCCGGGCCGTAGCCGTCGTAACCGGAATTACCGAATCCGTCCGTCGGGTCGGCGTTGTGCGCGCGGTCGTACCATTTGTTGATGTCGTAAAAGACAACGACCTTTTGAGGATACTTCAACCGGTTGAAGTCAAATCTTCCCGTTTGGGAATCGCCCCAGAGCCGCCCGTTCATCCAGTAGGAACAGAAGCGCTCGTTGCCGACGGCAGAGACTCGCATGCTTGGGCAGCGGAACACTTCCGTGCGTTCCGATTTGGTGTTCTCCGGGTAGGACGGCCCCCTGCCCGTGGGGTTCGGGTCCACATACGGGAACAGCTTGTCCGTCCAGCCTTCGCCCTTACCCCACTCGAAGGGAATGATTCCCCGCTCCTGAGGAACGTAGCCGTTGTACTCGTTAACGTACTGAACGAAGGCGCGGCCGAGCTGGCTGATGTGACCCGTGCACAATGCTCGTCTCGCGGCATCCTTGGCTTTTTGAATCGCGGGCAGAAGGAGGGCGGCGAGAATTGCCAGGATGGCAATGACGACAAGCAACTCGATGAGTGT
>JAUYEE010000218.1 GCA_030691545.1 bacterium
CATCCCAAGAGGGCCCCCAACGAATTTATGCCAACTTTGTGGCTGCACAATCCGCCGAAAACGAAACGCAATTGACCTTCTGCGATGTGGATCCCTTATCAAAGGAGCAAGCTAAGGTCATAATGGAACAACAGGAGGGGATTCATTTCGTACCAGCAGTCGCGAGAATAGTTTTGTCCCACAAAGTGGCCAAGGCTCTTGGCGAGATTCTATCAAAACAAGCAAAATGGCGAGAAAGTGACGGCTCAAAAGATGCCTGAAAGTCTTAGCTCTGCATTCCATTTCGTTCCACGAGCCGTGCGATCAACGAAGTTGGACCCGAGCTACGGGATACAAAATGTTGTGGCAGAAGAATGCCTGCCTTTGAGCGTTGCTGTGGAAAGCGTGCTTTTCTATTCTGGCGTGGTGGATACAACTGGCTTAGACAGCCTGCGGGAGAGAATCGCGAGTTTGGAAGACGACATGTCAAAAGTGAAGCACAAGATAGATGAATTTGACAAGCGACTTCCCCCTGTAGCTCCATCTGTTAGCCTGCCACCGGGAAAACGAGAAGAGATAAAGACGGCCATTTTGAAGCTTCTCCAAGAAAATGATGTCTTGGATTACGTGGATATCCGCAAGCACGTAGATGTGAGTCTCTTGGCTGTCGTGAACATCTGCGACGAGCTGGAAAAGGAAGGCAAGATTGCGCCTGTTGCAGAATGACAAAGATATTGTTTGAAGAGGGAATCGGCATTCGGGGGGAGAAGATCGGTTATGAATGTCGAACCATCACCCAACACGTCACACAGATAAGCAGCAGCCATAAGGGTGTGGTAGGCAAAATGGACAAAGCCGAATGCGTGATATTGCAAGGCATTCGGTCAGTGTCCAACAGGAAATTTAGGCTCAATAAATAGGCCATCAATCCAGGCCGTTTCTAGCCACGGCCTTCCACAAATATACCTCATTCCTATTTCTTGTGTGAGCGAACCTGGATGTAAACTCGCGCAGATAACTTGGCAAGTATTCGACGCTGACTTTGTGGCATCTGCCGATGGTTCCCCGGTTCAAGATATTCCAGTGGCTCTCGATGCTGTTTGTGTGCACTTCGCCTCCCACGTATTTGCCAGCGGAATGCTTAGTCTTCTGTGGGTTAAAAGAGGTCCTCAGCACACCATGCGAGGGAAAATCATCTGTGGAGACCATCTTGGCTTCGGTACCCACATGCTTGCGAAGGAATTCAGAGAGCGTATGCCTGTTGAGATTCGGGGGTGTCTTGATTCTGACGGCGGCGCCACGCCTCGCGTCTCAGCGAGAGAAGCGTTCCCTTCATGGCGATGCGCATCAGGTGTGCCTCCCGCTGGTGCGTTTTGGGGTCGAACCGCAGATGAACGCAGATGGACGCAGATGTCTGTTGATCCGCGTTCATCGCCGCTCAGGCGGGACGGGGCTCAACCGCTGGACTGTGCTGACTTCCGTGGTGGGACGAGATGGGATAGTCGGCGAAGATGGGAATTGACTGCCTGGGCCTGCTGGGGGGTGAGCTCGTGCCGGCCGAAACGAACCCGATAGTACAGCTCCGTGAGTGTCCGTACGCAGGAAAACGGGTAGCTGGCGCCGGCGATGCGGTCAGCAAATTCGAGGGGTGTATCCACCTCCTTTTTGGCAATGCCCTTGTCCAGCAGCATGTGGAGCATTTTCTCGTAGAACTTGACGTGGACACGGGCGTCGCGCGAAGGGATGTGCCGGCGGTAAAGCACCTTGAACTTACGCCGCCTCCGGATGCGGATTGTGCCAGCGAGAGCAAGCGCCAGGAGGATAGAGACTGTGCCGACCGGGACGAAGAGGCGCAGGAAGAAGTCTTCGGAAATCTTCCTCCAGAGTTGGGAGAAGGCAAACCTCACTGAATAGGCATATTCCTTCGCCCCGTCCCAGACGCTAATTGCCGTTGTGGTGATGGAGCGAAAGATGCCTCGTTGCTTGAACCTCGTGTACTCAATGACTCTTTCCGCCCACTTCTGCTTGCACGACTTCAGAAAATTAGAAAAAGGACGAAGGACCACGGAAAGAAACGTCTCCGGGTGCTCGTAGTCGGGCAGAGCCGGTGTTGCGTCAAAGGGAAGCCATCCTTTTCCCTCGATGAAAGCCTCCGCCCACGCGTGAGCATCGAGGCGACGCACCTCGAAGGCCTTTTCCTCCGCGTTCCACCGCCCCGAGGAATACCCGTAGGCAAGGCGGCTGGGAATTCCCAATTCCCTCAGAAGAATCACCGTCGCCGTCGCGAAGTACTCGCAGTGCCCCGGCTTATCCCCGAAGATGAAATCGTACAGCGGGCCGTTGCGCCCAGGGGGCTGGGTGAGATCGAGGGAATAGCGACAGCGAACGCCGAGATAATTCCGGATGGCGATGGCTTTCTCGTAATCGGTTTCGGCCCCTCGAGCAATCTGCCGCGCAAGGGTCCCAAAGCGAGGATGGATTTCCGACGGCAGTTGCGTGAAATACCGCTGGATCGCTTCGTACAAGGCCGGGTCGTACTCCGCGGCGCCTCTCTCAGTTTCGCCGTTCATTTGCCTTGATGGAATATGCGAGAATACCGTGTATCCGAAGTCCCCTCGCGGACGAGGGCGCCCGTTGAACTTCTCGTTGACGTCGCACTCGAGGTCTGACACGTTCGCCACAACCGCCACCGGCGAGGAGAAGGCGGAGTAAATCGGCGTCCAGTTGTAGTCAACGAGGAGAGAGTATCGCTGCTCGACCAGTTGTGGGTCCTTGCGCAGGTCCTCGATCGAATTGTACCGGTCGGCTTCGGAAGCGGCGACGAAGAGACCGGGGGACTTCCTCACCATGACGTTCACGACGCTCCTGTACTTTCCTGCGGACCCACCCGGCCGGCTGGAATGCCTTCCGAAGGACGGATGCCACCTCTGCCTTCTTCCGTCATATTGATGGTACGCGCCGCGCCTCCACAGGACGTTTCGAGGCGGAGTGTCCCGATTCGGAAGACCGACCCTCATGACGGGGCTGGGGTCCTGGCTGATGACTCCTGCGATGTTGAGGTCCACCAAGTCGGACGGTCCCGTTGTGTACCTTCGGGCGAAGCTTCCTAAGAACGATTCGAGGTTGAGCGGGTTGTCTGACGAAGCGGTCCGCGGGAAAAAGACGAAAATAAGCCCGGCAACCGAGACAATGCCGATGGCCGCCAGCAACGTGCCGGTGAAGAACCCGGGGGTCAGGAGCTTTCCCGTCCGGACACGACCGCTCAGGGATACCGGGGCCGCGAGCACCGTCGCTTCCGGACTCCGCAACTGCCTTCGGAAATGGAACAGCATCATCGCCCACAACGCCACCACCAGGTACGCCACCAGCAGAGGGAACAAGGAGAACTCCACAGACACACCCGCACAGGAGACAAACAGGAAGAAACTCAACAGGAACATGTGAAGGTAGTCCCTGTCCGTTTTGGCGTTGAAAACCTTGAAAATCTGTAGAAAGATGGTGAGTTGCATGGCCGCGAGGGGTATCCGGCCGAGGATGTCCTCCTCCGGAAAGCGCGTGGCCGTCAGGTCGCTGAAGCACCACGCAAGGAATGTGACCGTCAGGAGATGCCACAGGGCCAGATACAGGCGGGTGTGCAGCTTGCTCTCCCAAAAGAAGAAACCCACCAGCAAAACACCGATGACGACGACCGGCTGCGGGGGAGGAAGCGAACCCGTCAGAAGGACAGACACCACCCCTATCAGAATCATCGCGAAGGTCAGAACCTTCAGGGGTTTGTCCAGGCGTGTGGCAGGCACTTAGACTTCCTCCATTCTCGCCATATTGAAAACGCGGGTGAAGTTCCCGCGGTTTCCGAGATTTCCGTTACACGTGACCAATAAGCCTACGGCACATTCCAGGTGCTCTCTGGAGTACACATCAAGGGGTGACTCCGGGGCGACAGCAGGTTTGATCAGAGCCAGATGTCTCAAAATGCGATAGAGCTGTTTGTTTCCTTCCCCAAAGGGAATCGCCTCGTGGGGAGTGACAAGCTTAACCTTGTACCCCGACTCGATGAAGAAAGAGCACAGCGAAGCCACAAACGTGACGGCAGATTCAAACCTCTGCTGCGACTCCTCATCCACCCGGGGTGTGACGGTATCGAAGGCAATGCACACGTTGAGGTTTTGTTCCTGGCAGTATTTCGTGAAAATGAGGTCGCGCGTTTTCGCGCTGAGCCGCCAGTTAATGAACCGAGAATCGTCCCCATGCTGGTACCTGCGGAAGCCATAAAGGTCGGTCCCAAGGCCGGGGCGGTTGACCTGGTTTTCGATCTCGGTGACCATGGCGTTGAGGAAATTGGGGTTAAGACGGACAATTCGCGGGTACACGATGATGGGTTCGGAGTCCTTCACCACATAGCCCTTGAGAAAAAGGCCCATAGGGTGCGTGGTCGTGACCTTGATTCCCTGGAAATCGTACCGCCCTCGTCTCTCGATGAGGTATTTGTGGGCAACCGAGATGGAGGATTTCGCAGGAAGTTTGAGGATGTACCGTCCCTGGAGTTCGTTTCGGTTGAGAATGTTCCGAACAACGAGGGAGTACGAGGGGAAAAACTCCTTTTCGTTGGTGACTTGCGTTTCCACAAGGAAGGGCTTCCCTGAGAAGATGTGCTGGGGGACCAGCCGCTCCACGCGGAGGCGATTCAGGCTGATGGTCGCCAGCAACGAGGAAACGAAGACGAAACTCACAAGCAAGGAGAACAGAAGGAAAATGACGTTTCTTCCCGTGGTCAAGGCAGCCAGGAGGATGATTACTGCGAACAGGAGAAGCATTCTCCCCCAGCCTGTGATGCGCAGGATGTGTGATTTCTTCTGGCGTCGTTTTCGCATAGTTTTGCCCACCCCAGAGAACGCGGAGAGCGCAGAGCGGGAAGTGGCATGGGCATCTTGCCCATGACTCACGGGCTGGAAGCCCGTGCCACATTTGTGAACCCTTCGTGTCCTTTGTGGTGAGAAAAGAGACCGTACACACCACGAAGAGCACGAAGCACACGAAGCGTGGTCACAAGGGGACGGGCACGCTCTCGACGATATTGCGGATGACCTGGTTGGCGCCGGTCGCCCCTGTCGCCCGTGGCCCGTACTCGGTGCTCAGGACAATGCGATGCGCGAACGCCGGTACGGACAGTTTTTTAATGTCGTCGGGGATACAAAAATCCCTTCCGGCAGTTAGAGCGTGAGCCTGGGCGAGCTTGTACATGGCAAGACTGCCCCGGGGGCTGACGCCCACCTGGATGAGTGTGGACCTCCTCGTGGCGGTGACGATATCCATGAGATACGTCGTGAGGCTGGGGTCCATCCGCACCTGGTCCACGGCATCCTGAAGCTCGATGACTTCGTCCGTACTGAGAACTGGCTCGATTCCCTCGAGGGGGTCGCGGCCCTTTCGGCTCTGGAGGAGTTTCTCTTCCTCTTCGGGGCTGGGGTACCCGATGGTGATTTTCAACATAAAGCGGTCGAGCTGCGATTCGGGAAGAGGGAAGGTTCCATAGTGCTCGACGGGGTTTTGCGTGGCGATGACAACGAAAGGGCGAGGAAGGGGATAGGTGACGCTATCCATGGAGACCTGCCGGTCGTTCATAGCCTCGAGGAGAGAGCTCTGTGTTTTGGGGGTAGTGCGGTTGATCTCGTCGGCGAGCACGATGTTGGCAAAGATAGGGCCTTTCTGAAAGTCGAACCGGCTCTCCTTGGGGTTGAAGACCGAAACGCCCAGAATATCCGTCGGGAGAAGGTCGCTGGTGAACTGGATGCGCTGGAAGGAGCAGCCGAGGGACCGCGCCAGCGCGTTCGCGAGGGTGGTTTTCCCGATGCCAGGGATATCCTCAATAAGGATGTGCCCCCTTGCGAGCAAGCCGACCGCAACCAGCCGGATCACGCTGTCCTTGCCGACGATGACCGTGGCTATATTCTCGCAAAGCCGGTTGATTTTTTCGTAATGTTCCTTGCCTGGCGCCAACAAAGTCACTCCGAACGTTTATCGGCCCTCATTTGCGGTTCCTGCTCAGACGCAACGTGTTTCAAACCCGGTCATTTCCCGGGCTTAAACCGCAGTTTTACCGTGAGGAAAATGACCACTCCGAAACCGATCAAGATGAAATACTTCATCCACTGGCCGTGGAACTCAATGTACCTGACGCTCTTGGGGTCGAGAGCCATCTCCGCGGAAAGCCAGTTGGCCACGACAACCACGAGATATGACAGCCCGTAGAACGCTGCACAAAAAAGCACAATCTCAACCATTAAACGGGCGATGCGCCCCGCGAGCGTCTGGCCGAACTCCTTGCTGACCTTGTGCTTCTTGCGGGTGACGATTTCTACTCCGCCCTTCGGGGTGGGAGCTTCTTGCGTTCCTTCGCTCTCCAGCAACGATCCACCACACACGTGGCAAATGCTTCCCCCAAACATCTCGCTTTTACATTTTGGACAATACATCAGGAATACCTCCTGTGCTCGGCGAGAGCAAAGAACCTGCCACCTTCCCTTGTTACGGTCCCGCGCCCAAGCTGCTTCCGGCTTCGACCGTCGGGCTCGTTGCGGCCTCGCGAGAAGCCTTCCCTTTTTTCTCTCGCCAGGTCGCCAAGCGCCGGGGAGGCTACCGAAAGCGATACCCACACGGCAAACAGACCTGCTCCTCCGCGACCCGCGGGTACTTGCGACAAGCCGGAGGGCGAAGCAGATAAGTCCGGCATCGAGCCTTCCCTGGCCGTTCGCTCAGGCGCCCAATTCGCGCGGACACCGTCTCACTGCGCGCCCCCGATCCTGCTTCGCCTTCACGGGGAGGCGATGTCTCCGGGTCGTATTTCAGAAACGGGCATCTGACCATCAGGCGGCAGCATGCCCCACATTGCAGACACTCTCCCTCCCTGTTTGACGCTATCGGCAGAAGGCCCGTGAGCGCCCTCTTGAGCTTCTGCCTCCATGTGTTTTCGGCCAAGACCAACTTTCCTATGAGGATTATGGCATGGATGCGGGGATCATGCCCGCAGCTCAACCCGGCGGGGCGACGTGCAGCCCTACACCTCACACCCCAGGCCCCGCCTTCGGACTTCGGGGTTTGGGTGTAGGGTTTCGGGTCTGCACCGCGCCTCCGGCGTGGGGAGATGACCCGCGAGCCATTTCATACTACTTTTATACCCCGAATCGCCGCAAAAATCAACAATCTGTTTTGCCCCATCGCGTCGCTTCCGGTCTGACGCCGACATTCTGCTCACTGTCCCTGGCCGTTCGTGTGGACGCGCATGGCTGGCGCGCAGGGCGCCGTGGGCCGGTTCCCGGGCCTGTGCGCGCACGCGGGCAGGCAAGAACCCCGCGGAGGAACCCCCCCGCATTTTTCAAGAGGGCGAGAGCGTCCTTGTAGCCGACTCCCCGCCTTGCCATGACCGTCGCGACTTTTGCGTTTCCTTTCGCCCTCTTCAGATAGACCTCAGCCTTTGGTCTTGAAAGTCCTGTCAGGTGCATGACAATCCTCGCGGCCCTGTCGCGAAGCTTCAGGCTCTTCGCAGTGAGATCCACCATCAGGTTACCGTACGTTTTTCCTATCTTGACCATTGAGGCGGTAGTCAACATGTTGAGAACCACTTTCGCGGCGGTGCCGGCCTTCATTCGAGTGGAGCCCGCGATGACTTCCGGTCCGACGATGACGCTGATCCGCACGTCAACCGCAGGATCATCTTTTGCGGGGGGATTCGAGGCGACCAGGACCGTTCGACTTCTCCTTTTCCTGGCCTCCCCGAGCGCTGTCCGCACGAAACGGGTCTTGCCGCAGGCGGCAATACCCACGACAACGTCCCCTGAGGAGACGCCATGTGCGGAAATTTCCCCAGACCCGTCGCGATCTTCCGCACCTTCGATGGCCCGGAACACCGCTTTTCTTCCCCCGGCGATGATGCCCTGAACCATGCTGGGCTTCGTGCCAAAGGTCGGCGGGCATTCGGAAGCGTCGAGGATTCCCAGGCGACCGCTTGTGCCAGCTCCCACGTAAAAGAGCCGCCCCCCATTTCTAAACGCCTCGGCAATCATGTCCACCGCACGAGCAATATCGGGGACCGCCCTGCGAACGCACGCAGCGACGTGAGCGTCCTCGCGATTGATAAGCCGCAGGATTCCCACAGTGGACAGCGTATCAATCCTGTCCGTGAGGGGGTTCTGGTTCTCGGTGATAAGCCGTGCGTTTGTTTGGTATGCCTTCACGGAGGGAATACTATCAGGTCGGGCTGGAGGGGAGAAGTGCTTTCTGCGTTCGTGGGGAAGGGGGTCGGGGGCCAGAGGTTGGCACGCGACTTGTTTTAGCGAGCCGAAGTGCGGGGGCGACGGGGCTGAAGTCTTGCCAGAAAAAGAGAAAACAGAACAGAAACAACATGGGACCCCCCCACATAAAGACTGGCATGAGAAGCCCCCCGCCCCCGCTTATCTTCTTACCCCCCTGCCGTGCATCGCTCCGCCCAGAGAATTGTGAAGGGCGAAGGGTGAAAATTCACCGTTCAGACTTCAAACTTGGTCTCCTCAGACACGGGCAGCAGTCTCGCGCCTCGGTGCTGCGGGGAACAATAGGGCTCACCGCAGCGATTGCCCTCGTCGTGGTGCTCTGGGCGGCCCTTACGAAACCGGGGAGGACCAGCCCTTCGCCGTCCTGGCAAGCGGCACTTTCTCTCGCGGAAGAGGGGGCGCAGAAGGCGGTCCTGGAGTTGCAGAGGATGGAGCAGGGTGCGGCGGAGGCAATCCAATGGGGAAATGCAGGCGAGACGCCTGCGCTACCGGGGGAGAGAACATTCGTCTACCCAAACCTCAAGACGGTCGGCACAGCAGCGGGGAGTTGCCGCGTAACTGTTTCTGAAACACCGCCTTTGGCGGCGCTGATTGACGCAACGGGAATCGTTCACAACTCGTATCGCACGCTCGCCCAGCGCACGCTCCAGGTGACGGTGCGAAGAAGGTCGTTATTTGAGTCAGCGGCGTTCGCTCGCAAGGGGCTTTTTGTGGCTCCGGGAGCCGAGGTCGAGAGCGAGCGGGCCGCGGGGAGCAGTTTGCATGGGCAAGATGCCCATGCCACTCTCAGAAGTAAACGAGCCGGGGACGAACTCTCTCCGGCCTGGCTTGCGGAGAAGCACCCGGAGAAACATCCGCTGCCTCTGCTGTTACCACCATGGGGGCTGCCTTCAATGAAGGCCGTGACGCTCTCCGGGGGAGACGTGCTCACGCTGAGCGACGGTGGCGTCTTCCCGATAGTCTCCCTCCTCGACTCCTCCAGGCTCATTATAGATCGCGATGCGGCTCTCCATATCACGGGGCCGCTCATCTTAAGGGGAGAAAGCCGGATCGTGATTGCCTGCCCGTTGCATGCTCCCGCCACGGACGCGCGTGTGCGAGGGGTCTCCATCTACGTTGATAAAGATGTGATGGTGGAGGAACAGGCCGCCATAGTCAACCTCACGAGATCAGCCTCGAGCCTTTCCATCCTGGGGATGGAGCAGTATTCCCGTATCACGCTGAGCACGCGGGAACCGCTATACGCGACGATTTACGCTCCGAACTCCGAAATTCGGATCGGCCCGGAGACATATCTTCACGGTAGTGTGTACGGGGATGTCGTGCATGTGTTGACGGGGTCGAGAGTTCATTACGACGAGAGATTAGCCCTATTTCATACTCCGCTGCGTCCTTTTGCGGTCGTTTCGGTCCGAGAAAGATGACGGGCAAAGTGGGTCCCTGCCCCCCCCACGCCCAATCCCCGGCCCCGGGCTTGGGGATCAGAGGACAGGGGACGGGGATGCGCGCTCCAAGGGGCTTTTTGTGGGTCCGGGAGCCGAGGTCGAGAGGGAGCGGGGTGCGGCGGAGGCAATCCAAGGGCGAAATGCAGGCGAGACGCCTGCGCTACCGTGGCTTTCTTCGGCTTTGGGGACTCCGGGCGAGAACCGCACAGCGCACAATTCTGGGCATTTTTGCCGTTTTCGTACAGTCTCGGTGTCCGAAAGTGCGGGATTTTCCTCTCGGAGAGCTTTTGAGGGGCGCACTTTCCCTCTGCTTTCCGGATGGGTATCTGCGCATTTACGGGCACAAATCATGGGATTTTTTTAGAGAGATGGCTGGGTTCTGCGAGAGATGAATTTCTGCAATCCATTGCGTAGCGATGAAATGCGAATGCGCCGGAGTTACCCGAACGTTCTGCCTGGCACCTTTTGTGCTTTAGCTCTGGCGCCTTCGATGTGCGCACTTTTGCGAAATACCTTTTCGAGTTGTTCGCCCCGAAGGAAGGGAATATCGCCGAGGCTCGGTCTATGAGCCGCGTCCTTCTTAGGGGTCAACGCAGGTCATAACCAATGGCGAAGAAACGTAGGAAAGCCGGTAAAGTCTCTGTCGGCCTGGACGTAGGAAGTTCGTCCATTAAGGTGGTGGCGCTCACGCGGGAGGGGGGAGAGAAGAATCTGAAGCTGCGGAAATATGGCGTCAAGGCGATTCCGGGCAGTTCCACCTCGCCGTCCGACGAAGCCGTAGCCAACTTCATCCGGGAACTCTACGCGGAGACCGGACTCACCGTGAACGATGTCATCTCGGCGATACCGGGTACGTCCGCAGTGGTTCGATACATTCAGATGCCTCGCATGACCCTCTCAGAGGCCCGGGAAGCGCTGAAGTATGAAGCGGGGCAGTACATTCCTTTCAAGGCGGAGGAGGCCCGGATGGACTGCCACATTCTCAACGGCGCCGGCACCCAAAGAAGCGACACGATGAAGCTCATGCTGGTGGCGACGCGGGCGACCGACGCGGAACGGCGGGTCGAGATGTTGAAGGCCGCGGGATTGTCGCCGGTGATCTTAGATGTGGATTCTCTGGCGGTTTTGAACGCCTTCGAGACTATGGGCCTGTCCGCAGAGGAACCCGATGTGATCGGGCTGATTCACCTGGGCAGCCGCCAAACAAACTTGAGCGTGCTCCAGGGCGGGTATCCGGCGTTCACTCGAGACGTTGAGGTGGGGGGCGGAGGGATTACCGTCGCCATCGCGAGAGGCCTGGGCATCAGCCTGGCGGATGCCGAGGGGCTGAAGGTTTCCGGAGACGCGATCATTCAGCCGCACCTTGAGATTGTGCTGAGGTCAATCGTTCATCAATTGCGGTCTTCTTTCGACTATTACCAGGGGAATTCCGGGAAAGAGGTCAAGAAGGTGTACATCAGCGGAGGGACCTCCCAGTTGAGCTCGCTAACAGAGTTTCTGAGCGACTCTCTCGGCATTCCCGTGGTTTCGTGGAGTCCGTTGCAGGGGATTGACACATCCGACTTCGAGAATGACTCCGCGCTTCGTGCATTATCGCCATTGCTGACGGTGGCTGTAGGTCTGGCAAGCAGGAGAATGGAATCTTCATGATCGAGGTCAACCTCTTACCGGTCAAGGAAGAAATCAAGCCAAGAGCGGCCCAGAAGGGACTGGGATTCAGCATCCCGAAGTTCATTCCGAGAGGATTCGCCGCGGCTGTTGGGGTCTTAGCGCTGCTGTACGCCTATTCGTTGATGCAGGCTACTTCTGCCTCGCGCAGCCTGGAGAACAACACGCGCACCCTGCGGGAATTGACCGAGAGCGACCAGCAGGCCAAAGCGATCGAAGCCAGGTTGCCCACTTTACGCGAAAGAGCGGCAGTGTTCCAGACCCGCCTCGAGAAACGAAAGCTCTGGTCCACCCTTCTACAAGAGATCACCCTTTGCTGCCCGGAGAAAGTGCAGTTGACAGAAATCAGCCTCGGTGTTGCCCGAGCCTCCCTCTCCGTCTCCCAGCAGGCAAAGGAACTCCTGATCAAAGGATACTACCTGGCGGGGGAGCACCTCGAAAGCAACGAGATGACGTTCACGACGCGACTTCAAAACAGCAAGGTCTTCGCGGCGGAGTATCCGCGAATTGTCATAGCATCCACGGACCCGCAGGCACTGAGAACCGATTTCGCTATTCGATGCAGCGAGCAGTAGGCCGTCGGGTATAGGGTATAGGGTATGGGGTATGGGGTCTCTAAACCCTACACCCGAAACCCTGAACCCTAAAGGACAGACGAGCATGAAATACACGAAAGAACAAGCTGAAATGCTGGCGCTGTTGGTGTTGATGGGTTGCGCCATCATCGTTCTGTCCTTTCTGTACCTTGTCAAGCCGAATTTCACGAGGCTGGCTCTGTCGAGGAAAGAGCTGACGAAAACGGAAGCTGCCATCGGAAAGCTTAGCCCCGCCCCCGTGATGCTGGCGAAGGCAAAAAAGGAAACGGAGGAACTAACCGCCACCGTGGAGCAGGGCGAAAAGGCCGTTTTCACGGGGATTGAGACCGGCTCCCCCTTGAGCGAACTCTGTGTCCAAGCCGCCACCGCGCTCAACCTCAAACCCGCCTATGGCGAGCAGTCCAACAAGCGGCTGTTGGAGTTCCCTGAGCGGGCCGCCGATGGTTCCCAAGCGACGAAGCACTACGACGAGGTCTCCCGAAGCATGGACATCCGCGCCGCGAGCTTCTTTGACTTCTGTCGTTTTCTTGGGGCAATGGAACACGCCAATCCCGGCGTGCGGGTGAGTGACCTGAAGGTTGATTCGCTGACACTCGACCCGCAATCACAGGCTCAGGGGAAGATGAACGCCAACATCGAAGTAACGCTGTTGGGGATCAGGGAACAGGGGACGGGGGACGGGAGCGTTGTGGCTGCGCTCTCTCCGGATGTCTTTGACGTCGGAGACAAGCGAAATCCCTTCGGTCCCCCCGGCGGCTCCTGGGAGTCAACAAAGGACCCGCTGGCGGCAGTGAGGGAAATGCTGAAGAAAACGAAGGTGACTGGAATTAGCGGTGCGTCGCTTCTCATAGAGGTTCCGGCGAAATCCGCCAGCGGCCAGGATACGGTACGAAGTCTCAGCGTCCAGAAAGGCCAAACGTTCGCCTTAGGGCAGGCAAAAGTGAAATATGTGGAAGAAGCGGGAGACCGCTTTGTTTTTGAAGTAACGGAGCAAAAAGTTCGATTCACAATAGAAACAAACTACAGGGGTGTGGTCACGACGCTAAAAGAGGAGGAAGTAAAATGAGGCTGTGGAGAGAAACACATGGAATCGGCGTAACGTTAGCGGTTGTGGGCTTGCTCGTTTCTTTCGCAACGAGCTTTAATGCCGCAGCGGAAGGGACAAGCCCTCTGAGTCCCGCGGAGGGAGAAGGAGTCGTCGAGGAAGAAATCCTTCCGTCGCCCGAGGAACTGGGCCCCACGGTCGCTATCACGCCGACGGGGCTGATCAGCTTTGACTTTCGGGAAGCAGCGGTTCGGGACGTGCTGCGGCTTTTCGCGCGGCAGGTCAAGGTGAACATCGTCGCCACGCCGAGCGTCACGGGAGCCATCAGCATGAAGTTAGACAACGTGAACTGGCGAAAGGCGCTGGAACTGATTCTCGACGTCCACAAATTCAAGATGACGGAAGACAAAGAAAACAATATCATCAAAGTTATGACTCAAACCGAGGTTGCGGCAGAGCCGATGAGCACGAAGATATACGCCCTCAAATACCTGCAAGCGGCCGATTACGACGCCGAGAGCGTCGAGTACGCGGAAGGGAAGAAAGTCAAGGTCATTAAGAAGATGTTTGGGGCGGCCACGATGCTCAAACCCCTTCTGGCAGCGAACGAGACCATTGACGCCGACACCTTCGGCAACAACCTCATCGTCAATGCCATACCGGCGACGCAGGACAGATTGCAGGCCGCGATTGACGAGCTCGACAAACAGAGCAGGCAGGTTCTCATTGAGGTCAAGTTCATCGAAGCCTCCACCGAGGCCGGAAAGGACCTGGGAATCAAGTGGGATTTCCTCCAGGACTACGGCGTGGAAGCGTTTGGTCCCGGTTCGGACGCGAGCCAGGAGAGGATGGGGCGCTCCTGGGGCAAGACCCGAACCACTTCGGACGACATCGCGTCGGATTTGTCGGATTCCAGCTCTATGAGCGAGAGTCTCTCGGAGAATACGACTCGGAGCATCGGCACGTACAGCGCTAACCCGGAGGGCACCCGGACGTCAAACTTTGATTCGATCTCTGGGATGGCACGGGACATCAGCCACACGGCCAGCGAGGCACTGACACGAGGTCAGGGTTGGGGCACAACCTCGACAACGGCGAAGTGGGCGACGTTATCGCCGGACAACCTGCGAATCGCCGTCAGCGCTCTGCTGAAGGACAGCGATGCGAAGCTTGTTTCCAATCCGAGGATTTCCACGGTGGATAACAAGCAGGCGACAATAAGGGCGGTTAAGGAGTTTCCCATTCCGAAATGGACCTTCAACTCCGACACGGGGACGTGGGAAGTCCAGGGCTTCGATTACAAGGACATTGGGATCACCCTGAAAGTCACGCCCCACATCAACATGGACAACTTCATCACTCTGGATGTTGACCCAGAGGTGAGCAACCAGTCAGGGACTGTCGTGTTCGGCGGAGGCGCCGGGGGGACCGCGGAAATCCCAATCGTTGACAGCCGCACGGCGACCACGCGAGTCATCGTCAAGAGCGGTGAAACGCTGGTCATCGGGGGCCTTGTGAAGACCGATGAGATTCTGACGAAGTCGGGTGTGCCTCTTCTGCAAGACATTCCGCTGTTAGGCAATGTCTTCAAGCACACGTCGAAGAAGGCGGTGAACCTGGACCTTTTCATCTTCGTCACGCCGACGATTGTCGAGGGTCCCGCGGCGTCCATCCTGGCTCCGCCAGCGGAGTATTTGCCCCGCCAAAGCGGGGATGAAAAGAAAGCGGAGGTCACTGCTTCCGCCGAGCCAGCGAAGTGAGTTAGTATGTGGAGTGCAGGTGGAGGAGTCCCGCCTCGGGGCGGGATTCTTCCCCCTGCGCGGATCCCGCCACCGGCGGGATTGAATAGAGACTAAACCGGCTTGCCCCTCCAAGAGGCAAGCCCCAACTCTGGCCGCTCGAGCGCAGGCTGCTCTGCACGCCGGTCAGCCGTCTTGGCGCCGGATGTGTCGGGCGCGCGGGCGCGGGCAGGCGCGACACGGGGGGTCCGAATGTCGTGAAAAAGGAAATCTTTATCAATGTCGAGGACACCGAAAACCGCATCGCCGTGTTGGAGGATGGCGTCCTCGAGGAATACTACTTTGAGCGCAGCGGAAGCAAGCGGCTGGCAGGAAGCATCTACCGGGGGAAGGTGTCGAAGGTGGTCCCCGGGATTGAGGCTTGTTTCGTGAACATCGGACTGAGGAAGAACGGCTTCCTGCATGTCTCGGACATCGTTGATCCGAGCAAGACGTATGCGGAAATGATGGGGGAAGAGCTGGAAGAGGGTGCGGGGGCCGGTGGCCAGACGCCCGGAGGCCGGGGCGAGGGAAAGGGAGAAGGGCAGGCGGGACGCCTGCGCTACCAGGGGCCGATCGAGAAACTGGTGCACGGGGGAGATGATCTCTTAGTGGAGGTGGTGAAGGACCCGTTGGGCGAAAAGGGGCCGCGATTGACGACGAACATCAGTTTACCGGGTCGAAACCTGGTGCTGGTCCCGCGGTCTCCCCGCCGGGGGATTTCACGGCGAATCGAGGACGTCGCGGAGCGGGAGCGTCTGAGAAAAATCCTCGAGACGCTGCCGGTTCCCGAAAACATGGGCGTGATTGTTCGGACCTTTGCCCAGAGCGTGACGAAGAAGAGTCTCTTGCGAGACCTGAGGTTTCTCGTCAACCTCTGGAAGAGGATCGAGAAGCGATATAAAGAGGGGAAAAAGCCTGGGCCCCTTTACGAAGAGAGCGACATCGTCAAACGCTTTCTGCGAGACGCCATTTCGGAGGAGATTGCCAGAATCGTGGTTGACTCAAAGGCCGAGTATAAGGAGCTGAGGAAGTTCATTCATACGACGCTCCCCCGCTGGAGCGGGGAGGTGGAGCTCCACAAGGACCGTCAGCCGCTCTTCGAGAAGCACGGCATCGAGAAAGAGATTGAGAAAGCGTTCCAGAGCCGCGTGTGGCTGAAATGCGGCGGGTATCTCGTCATCGAGAAGTTCGAGGCGCTCGTCGCGATAGACGTGAATACCGGCAGAAACGTCGGCGCGGCGGTCGGTGGCCAGGGGTCGGGGGCCAGGGGCCGGGGTTCGGGGGACGCGGAACAGACAATCCTCGCGACGAACTTGGAGGCGGCGACGGAGGTCGCCCGGCAGCTTCGTCTGCGGAACATGGGCGGGATCATCGTGATTGACTTCATTGACATGAAAACCAAGACCAACCGGAAGTTGGTGTACGATGAACTGAAACGCAGCCTGAGGCGCGACAAGGCCCGGACATTTCTTGTGCCCATCTCGGAGCTGGGGTTGTTGGAAATGACCCGGGAGAGAGACCGGGAGAGCCTCGGCGAGAGCATCTTCGGCAAATGCCCTTACTGCAACGGAACG
Source organism: bacterium (assembly GCA_030691545.1). Classification (GTDB taxonomy): domain Bacteria; phylum Auribacterota; class JABMQX01; order JABMQX01; family JABMQX01; genus JAUYEE01. Next base: position 16,395 of record JAUYEE010000218.1, read on the forward strand.
GGCGACGTGAAGCTTCCGGAGACGGTGAGCATTGAGATTCAGCGGGAACTGAAGAGGGTCACTTCCGAGAGAAGGAGCGGCGAGGTGAAAGTGTACGCGCATCCGAGCGTGGTCGAGAGGCTGAAAACGGTTGATGCGCCCGCCATCGCCAAGGTCCTCAAGCGCGGCAGACTGAACATAGAGCTTCTTTCGGTGAACGATTATCACTTAGAACAATGGAACTGTTACGTGGATGAGCCGGGGAAGGGGCCAGGGGGCAGGGAGCAGGGGGCAGGGACCAGGGGTCGGGGACCAGGGGGGCGTGCATCCGCAGTTAAACCGGGGGGTCCGTCATGAAGGATGGAACCATGGGGAAAAGTATTCTGGTCGTGGATGACGAGCAATCCATGCGGATTTTCCTGACGAATATTCTCCTGAAGGAGAACTACTCGGTGGTGACGGCGTCCTCGGGAGCGGAGGCGGTCAACCGGGTCACCTGCGACGAGCCGGACGTGGTTCTGCTGGACCTGCGATTGCCGGACATGGACGGCATGACGGTCCTGGAGAAAATCAAGAAGGCTCTGCCAGCGGTTCCGGTAATCATCATCACCGCCCACGGCGGTGTGCAGAGCGCCGTTGAGGCGATGAAGAAGGGAGCTTACCACTACTTGACCAAGCCGTTCAAGGTGGATGAGCTGCTCATCATGATCGAGCGGGCCCTCGACAGGGAAATTCTCCGGCGGGAAATCTCCCACCTCCGCAAGCAGCAGCAGAAGGAGCATCAGACGGAGTGCATCGTCGGGGTCAGCCCGGCGATGCAGAAGGTGCATGAGATGATCGAGCGCATCACGGAGAGCGATGCGACGAACGTTTTGATTTACGGCGAAAGCGGCACGGGCAAGCAACTGGTGGCCAACGCGATCCACTACAAAAGCCGCCGAGCCTCGAAGCCCTTCGTGGAGGTGAACTGCGCCTCCATTCCGGACACGCTGATGGAGAGCGAGCTGTTCGGCTTCGAGCGGGGGGCGTTCACGGACGCCAGGGAAAAGAAAACCGGACTCTTAGAGGAGGCGGATGGCGGTACGTTTTTCTTCGACGAGATCGGGGACATGTCGCTGCACCTCCAGGCAAAGCTTCTGAAATTCCTCGACACGAAGACGTTCCGAAGGGTGGGGGGGACGAAGCTGATTCAGGTTGACGTCCGCATCATCGCCGCCACAAACCAGGACCTCCCCCAGGCCGTCGAGAAGAAGAGGTTCCGCGCCGACCTTTACTACCGGTTAGACGTTGCGACCTTGCGTCTTCCGTCGCTGAGGGAGCGGAAGGAGGACGTGCCGCTCCTGGCGGAACACCTGACGCAGCAGAGCACCCGAAAATTAGGCAAGAAAATTGAGAGCATCTCGCCGGAGGCTCTCAAGATTCTCGCCGAATACGACTGGCCGGGGAACGTGCGCGAGCTGGAGAACGTCATCGAGCGCGCGGCGATCCTCTCGGAGGATGGAGTGATCCGGGCCAGTCACATTCCGATGGACCTGATGCGAGGGTCCGTCGTTACAAGTGGGGGGGCAATGGGCCCGGGGTTTGACCTGGAGGGCCTGAGCCTCGGGAACGGCAAATCGTTGAAGGACATCGTCCAGGGCATCGAGCGGACACTGATTTCGGATGCGCTTCAGCGGTGCGGGGGTAACCAGGTCCAGGCGGCGAAGCTGCTTGGAATCACGCGAGACATTCTGCGTTACCGAATGAAGCAGTTTGAGCTTCCTTCGGGGCGCCTCGCGGCGGTGTAAGCGACTGGACCGCTGGTGCGCCCCGCAAAGGCCGCACAAGCTGAAGGCGCATGACGGACAGAGGAGCGGCAGAGCTTGTTGAAACTAAAACCGGGGATGCAGTCCCGCCGATGGCGGGATGGCTGCTCCACAAGGAAGCAAAGAAAGGTCTGGAAATGGACGACGCAAAAACTAAATCCGGGGACGTCAAGCGTATCCTGATCGTGGAGGATGAGGCCACGCTTTCGTACTTCCTGGCATACAGCCTGATGTCCGAGGCGGAGGACTACGAAGTGGTCACCGCCAGGGACGCCGAGACCGCTGTCAGCAAAATGGAAGAGAAAGCATTCCACCTCCTGATTTCGGACATCGTCCTTCCGCAGATGGATGGACTGACGCTTCTCCGGCAAACGCAGAAGCAATGGCCCCAGACCAAGACGATTCTGATGACGGCCTACGGTTCTCCGGAGGTGCGCACTCGAGCGGAAGCGATGGGAGCCTTTGCCTACATCGAGAAGCCGTTCGTGTACTCGAGGATGCGAGACGTGGTCCTCCAAGCGCTCCATGGCGCCGAGGCGCGGTCCACCGCGGAGTAACATGGGCCCACAGAATGCAGGGCAATCCCGCCTTTGGCGGGACACGTTCACAGTGAAAGGGCACCAGGGGAACCATGAAGCAACTTAGCGAGATCTTAGGAGAGATCGCCGACGGCCCGACGGTTCGGTTCGCGGCGCTGGTCACCAGGGACGGGTTCGTGATCGAACGGTCGGCGGCTGCGACGGACGCGGATGAACTCGCCGTGGCTCAGGCGGCGACGCTGTTGGCGTCCGCGGAGGCTCTGGCCGAAGAACTCCTGAGCGGCGCGACAAGGCAGGTGGTCGCCAAGTACGAGCGGGGGCTGTTGGTCGTGGACTGCCTGGACGACGACACACTGCTGGTCACGGCGATGTCCAGCGAATCGTCCATGGCGTGGGTCAAGTTTGCTGTGCACAAGTACAAGTCGGAGATCGCTCAAATACTCTGACGGAAATAACCCCTGGACCTTGACCCCAGGCCCCCGGAGAACAGGTCGGTCCAGGAAGTGAGATAAGATATGTCAACGATCAATTATGCTTCGAGGGAAATCTTCTTCAAGATCGTCTATTACGGCTGCGGCCTTTGCGGGAAAACGACCAACCTGCAATACATTCACCGCAACGTCCCTACCGCGAGCAAGGGGAATCTCGTCTCGCTGGCGACGGAGACGGACCGGACGCTTTTTTTTGATTTTCTGCCGATAGAGGCGGTGAAGATCGGGGGGTTCACGACGAAGTTTCAGCTCTACACGGTTCCAGGGCAGGTGCACTACAACGCGACGAGGAAACTGGTTCTGCGGGGAGTGGACGGAGTCGTTTTTGTGGCGGACTCTCAGTGGGAGAAGATGAGGGAAAACGCGGAAAGCTTCCGAAATCTACAGGAAAACCTGGCGGAATACGATTATTCGCTGGACGAGATAGCGTGCGTTTTGCAGTACAACAAGAGGGACATGCCGGACAAGTCGCCGCTGGATTATCTCGATTATCTGCTGAACCGGAGAGAGGTGCGAGTGGCGGCGTTCGAGTCTGTGGCGACGGAGGGGGTTGGCGTATTCAAAACGCTCAACCGAATTGCCAAGCTTGTCCTTCACAAACTGAAACAGGAAATGGAATCAAAGGTATCATGAACCCCTACACCCTGACCCCGGACCCCTCAGCCACCTATAACACATGGGGGCCAGGGGGTCAGGGGAACCGGGGCTCGCCTGTCTTGGCGCACGCGAGGACAGGCCCTGGCCGTTCGGGCGGACGCCGTGCAGAAGCGCGCGGGGTCCGCTGAGCTGGCTCCGACCCTTGTGCGCGAACGCGGGCAGGCAATTCGCGGTGACCTATGGCATTAGTGGGTGACCTCAAGGAAATCAGCATCGCCACGCTCCTTCAACTCAACTGCGTGGAGAAAAACACGGCGCAGTTGACGGTGAGCACTCCGAAGGGGCCGGCGATGGTGTATATGGACAAGGGAGAGATCATAGACGCCGTGTACGCGGGAATTCACGGCGAGGAAGCTCTGTACCGCATTCTCAGCCTGTCCCAGGGGGAATTCCGGGTGGCGGAGGTGACGGAACGGCCGGACAGAACCATCACCGCCTCCTGGCAAAGGCTTCTCCTGGAGGGGATGAGGGTCCTCGACGAGACAAAGAAGGGAAAAGAGCAGATCGCCTCGACTATCGGGCACTATCTCAGCGCGGCGCCGAACGTGGACGGCTATGTCATCGCCTCGAAGAGCGGACAGATTCTTGCGAGCGAAGGGAATGGCGACCACGAGAAGTTGGCCGCGGCGGCGGTTCTGCTGACATGGGCCGGACAGGAAATTTCCTCGAGATTGAGCCTGGGAGAGATGAATTTCGCGAGACTCGCGTACGCGAAAAGCCTGACGTTTTTCATGGATTGCGGGGACCTTGTGGCGGTGATTGTCGCGAGGAAGTCCCCTCTCTTAGAATCGGTGTACGCGCAGGTGGACGATGTTCGCAAAAGACTGAAATATTGCGACCTGGACAATGTTCACCACGGGGTGGAGGTTTTCGCCTGAGAGCCAACCCCACAAAAGGCGGGGATTGCGGATTCTATATTGCGAAGGGAGCACTACGAAGGACAGGGAGGACACAAAGAACACGAAGGGGAGCGCAGGAGAATCGTGAACGGGGGACGGTGAAAGTTTGGGATTTCGGATTCATGAAGGCGGATAGAAACACATTTGCGCGACGGAGCGAACAGGAGCTCCTTCAGAGACTTGCCCCCCTGGGGGACGTTGAAGGGGTCAGAGACTACCTTTTTCTAAACCGGGAGGGGGTGATTCTCGCAAGGAAACCGGATTCGGCGTATGACGAGGAGACGGCGGGCGCCCTGGCGCGGCACATGACGCAGGCGGGAGAGATTCTCCGGCTATTGGCCAATCACGAGGGCGACGAACGCGTTTTCGATTTTCACTTCAAAGGGACATTGCTCGTCGCCTGGGAACTCGGAGAAACCTACCTGGTGGCTCAGTGCAGGGAAGACGCCAACCCCGCGATCGTGCGCATGACGGTCAACGTCATCAAAGACGAACTGAGACGAAACAAGCGGTTGCGAGGTTACCTGGCTCGTAGGTCCCACGAGGGCCCTGTCCTTGGCGAGCAAGATGTGGGGAGTGAGCGATACAGGCACGTTATGGCCTTGATGCAAGAATGAATGGGTGCCTGCCCGCGTTCGCGCACGGGCGCAGGAGACGAGCCAGCTTCGGAGTCGCGCCCGTGTCCTGCCGTGCTGCGCGGCCAGGGAGAGACGTTGCGATGACATTGCAGGAAGTCCTTGAACGCATTCACTCGGAACTCACCCAGGCGATGGGACCGCTGGCTTCGGCGGTGATCGAGGAGAAGGCGGCGGAATTCGGAATGAGCTTGGACAGCCTCCCGGCGGAGAAAGTGCCGGTGCTTGTCGAAGAGGCGAGTTTCGAGATTCAGAACCACCGCCGCAAGGTGCAATTTCAGCGAGCCGCCCTGGAGATTCTCAGACAGCTTCCCCCGGAAGGCCCCGCCACAGGCGGGGTTACGAGCCGGGAAACACCAGAAGAGCTCCCAGCAACTTCGACGGTCCGACGAAAACCCCGTCTCCGCCTGGCAGAGGACCCCAAAGCCCGAAGTCACGGCCAACCCGCCAGCGACGCGAGGAATCCGCCTGCCCGCGTGCGCGAGCAAGGGTGAGTGGAGGAGCCCACCGCGGAGGACGCAGCCTGCCCGTTCTCGCGCACCGGCTTTCTGTGCGGGCGAGCAGTGTCGTGCGCGGGTTGACGCTTGTCACTTCCCTCGGCCAGGGAGGACGAGGAGGGAATTTGTGGTTTTGGTTCGCTTCACCACGAAGGGCACGAAAGGCACGAAGGGCGTTGTGGATGTCGGGATAAACGCGGATGCCTGCCCGCGCTCGCGCACAAGCGTCCGAGCCGGGCCAGCAGACCCTGCGCGCTTCTGCATGGCGTCGCCCCGAACGGCCAGGGGAGGAACCGCGGAGGAAGTTTGAAGTGCGAACGGTGAATTCTCACCCTTCGCCGTTCACAACTCGAGGTTCGAAGGACGGTGAACGAAAAAACGCTGTTTCGAATTCGGTCTCGGTTGCGCTGGCAACTGATCGCTGCATGGGCGGCTATCCTGATAGTCGTGGCCGGAGGAATTCTTTTCGCGCTGGCGGCGCGCGTGAGTTCGCTCCTTCTGGAAACCGAGGTGGAGAAACTGCGTCCCGCGGTGCGGGAGCTAACGAAACTCTGCTCGGACTACTACATGTCCCCCTCGGAGGGGAAACTGAAGGTCGGTTTCGCCAAGATTATGAAGGATTTCCCCGACCTTTCTTACCTGCTGTTTCGAGACGCGACAGACGGCGTCCACTGGCACGCGGAGACGGAAGGGGCGAATCGGCTGAAGAATCACGCGGCATCCATTGACCCGCGGGTGAAACCAATAGTGGAGCTGGAGGTTGATGGAGACGCGTATATCAACATTGGAGGGGTTACGGACACCTTGCCCCGGCTCCCCGTCAGCGCTGGATTCGCTAAATCCCTTCTTCAGCGGAAAGTTCGCGGCTTTTTCTGGAACAAAGGAGGCATCGCTCTGCTTGCGGTTGCCGGGGGGATCATCGTCGGAGTCCTGGTCTGCGTCTGGTTGACTCGTCCGGTGGTCAGGCTATCGCTCGTCGCAGAGAAAATGAGCCTCGGCGATATGGACGTGAGATTAGACTTGAAATGCAAAGGCGAAATTGGGAGAGTATATCTCTCGCTGGAGAGACTGCGAGAAAGCGTCTTGTATGCGCTGAGGCGACTGAATGGTCGGGAGAGAGTCCCCCGCCGCGAGGCGGAGCGCGGGAAAGAGCCCACCAGGCAGGGCAGCGCAAGCTGAGGATGCCTGCCCGCCTGCCCCTTCCAGGCCTGGGGCACGCGGGCCATGGCCAGGGACCTTGCCAACGGAGGAAGAAGATGGCGCAGCCGGACCTGAACACCGAACAACCTGGCATGCTGGCCGGGTTGTTGAAAGCGGACGAATCCACCGGAGAGATTCAGACCGCCGACAACAAG
>JAUYEE010000253.1 GCA_030691545.1 bacterium
GACCCCTTCCCTTGCGCGTCGGTGACAATGGACGGATTCCAGTATCCCACCTCCGGGAAATACATGCGCACTGGCGCCGGAGGAGGTCCGCCAGGCTCGGCTGCGTAGCCTGCATACTTGCCTGCTGCCACACCCCGGAAACGGCGCCCAAGAACAGCGCCGTTAGCGTCAAGATCCCCCGAGATGTCCATTGCATCGAAGGTTTCCGCCGACGGTGCCTCTTCTTTTAATTCCATAGGAACGCTTGGCCGAGCCGCAACCTTCGCAACCCCAAGGAGCGCCACCACCTCGCCCGCATGTTTTAACGCTTCCCCCCGTGCTGCTGCTTCTTTATCCACCGCCGCCATTCGTTCCATTTCGGCGACGACGTCAGCAGAAATCCCTTTTGTCTTCGCCGCATAGGAGAACGTGCAGCTTGATTCCGTGCGCATCGCGGCTTCTCGCTGCTGCCCCTCGCGGAAGAAGGAGCTGATCTCCGCGAGTGGGTCCGCGAAGATGCTGAACAATGCTTCATCCACCATCGCCAGAGACAACTCGGCACTCACCGGGTTTCCGTTCTGGTCAGTGGTCTCGATGTCAACCACAAGTTCGGCGCCCGGCTCCAGCGTCTCTTTCGCGGGCTTGACTGAAACCTTCAGCTCTCTCTCGACGACGAAGCCCGTGCCCGCCGTGAAAAACTTGCTCCCATCCATCACCGCCACGCCGAGAGCGAAGTTCGGGAAATGCTCGTGCCCGACCAGCATATCAAGCGGGTTGGCCCCTTCCTTCAGCGTCACCAACCGATACGAAAGAATTCCTTCCCCCTCGAACGTCAGCAGTGCCAGATTCTCCGCGAGGCGCGAGTGCACCGTCACCGACACCTCCTCCCCCACCTTGAAATGCTGGCGGTCCGTGATGATGCGAACCTTCGTCTTGTCCTCCTTGTCCGAGACGAAGACGCTCGCTTCCGCGACGATGCGATTCCCGAACCGGTCTTTCCCCGAAGCACGGAGAATGTGCGGCCCGCCTTTGACAAGAGCGACATTGATGGTCCCTTCGCCGCTCTTCTCGTCGGTGACGAGGCTCCGCTTGGTGACCTCGACCTCGCTCCAGCGCTTCCCCGTCGCCTCTCGTCGCAGGACGATCAGCTCCATCTCCTGCGAGAGCGGCTTGCCCTCCAAATCCTTCGTCGTGATTGATACATCGAACTTCTCCTCGGACAAGTACACGCCTCGTATCGTCGAGACCGACGCCGTGAATCCGCGAACCGCTAAGTACACTGTCTCGCCTGTCCGCACGTTTTCATCGGGGAGGCTGGCGGAGAACTCAAGCGGTCGCTCCTCCGGGAACTCTTTCGTCTCCATCGAGAACCGAACGATTCCGTCCTTGTCCGTCGTGTCGCTGAGGTGTCTCCCGTCCGGCAGCCAGTACTCGACCTTCTTCCCGACAACCGGCTCGCCGTAGTAGTACGCCGCGACGATTTTCCCCTCGACGTTCTCCCCGCGGAAATAGACCTTTCTCTCGAACTCGAGGCTCAGCTTCACTTTCTCCAACTTGTATTCCTCGACGAGGAAACTCCCCGCGAACGTCTCACCCTGCTTCCCCTGCGGCGGATGCACGAGGAGTTGATAGTCCCCGACGGGGGCGAACTTATCGAGGTCGAACTCCGAATGAAAGCTCCCGAACTCCGACAGCGAAATCTCTTCCGATTTCAGAATCCTCCCCTGCGAGTCCACGATGTCCAGGACATACTTGTCTCCTTTCTCGAACGAGTAGCGGTCGTCCTTCACGATTCGCAGGATGCCTTTGATGTTCACCTTCTGCCCCGCGCGATATGCCGGGCGGTCGGTGTAGATGTACCCCTTCGGCGAGAGACCGCGCGAGAACCCAAGCCCAGAAAGCCCCACTAGGTTGGAGGCGAAGCTCCCATCCTTCACCGCTAACACCCGAAGATCGTTCAGGCCCTTCAACTCCTCCAGGTCTTTCTTGAACACGCCGTCCGTATCGGTTTCTCCCTCGCACAGCATCTTGCTCCCGTCGGAGACGAAGACCTTTACCCCGGCAAACGGCTTTTTCTCGGACATGTCCTCCGCGAACACGAACACGCTCTTCCGCGAGCTCTTGATAATGACGTCGAGGTCGCTCTTGAGAACTAACGTCGTCGCCTCGTACGTCTTCTCGTCGGAGATGTTGAGAGCATAGGCGCCCGGCTCATCGAACGGCAGCTCGATCTCCTGCTCGATCGGCTTGTACTTCGCGTACTCCTCGACCTTCACCTCCCACACTCTGTCCGGGTCAATCAGCCCGATGTCCAGGTCCTCGACGCCGCGAATCAGATGCATCTTCCGGAAGTAGTCCACCAAATCAATCCGATACGCTTTCACCGTCAGCGTCTCGATGTTGCGGACCTGCACCTTCACCTTCGCTTTCTCCGTCGCGCGGAACGTCCGCTCCGTCAGCACCGTCAATTCCTTCTGCTGCATCTTTGCGATGCGCTGTTCCGCCTGCGGCTTATAGTTGCCCCACGTGACTTTCCGGTACCCCTCGATCGCCGTCTCGAGCTCCTTTTTCTTCTCCTCGAAGACCTGCCCGATCATGAACTGACCCTGAGAGGCTTCCTCGCTATTCGGAAACTTGCTGACGAGCTTGCGCCATTCGCCAACCGCTTCGTCCCACTTCTCCTGGTCGAAGTAGCTCTGCCCGATCGTGTACATGATCGAGGCGAACCGCCGGTCCAGAGGATGTCGTGACAGAAACTCCTCGAACGCTCGACGAGCCTCGTCGTGCTTCTCCTCTTCCAAGAGGTCCGAGCCCTTCGCGTACTCCGTCTCTAAGATGCCCTCCTGCGCGCGACTCCAGTGCGGCCCGTTCGGAAACCGCTTCACGTACTCCTCCCACGTCGCAATCGCCGACGCATAATTCTTCTGCCGACGATACACCTCGCCCATGAGGTACGTCGCCTCCATGCGCAACTTCTCGTGCGTCTCTTGAGCCTTCTCCCCGACAACCTTGTAGCCTTTCCCGTCGAGAAATGCCTTGAAACTCTCCAGAGCCTCCGCATCGCGACCCATGTTCATCGGACTCAAAGCGATGTCGAACGCAGCCTGCGGCGCGTTCTCATCTTCCGGGAATTGCTTGAGGAAATCCTGCAACGCCGTCACCCCCAGGTCCAGATAGTGCGTGTTCCCCGGACTCGGCAGACCATACGTCTTGGCGATGTCGAACGCCGCCTTCGCCCAGAGATTTCGCTGCTCGTCGCTCAGCGACGTTTTGTCGGCTTTTTGAAACTCCTGCATCAGGTCTCGCCAGACTCGCCGCGATTCCTCCTGCTGTCCCACCTTCAACTGACACCAGCCTGAGTTGTAGCGGGCTTCGTCCTTGTGCTTCCCGTCCTTCCCGAACTCCGTGAGGTAGGATTGATACTCATTCACCGCCTCATTCCACTTCTCGGATAGCTCCATACATCGAGCAGCCTTGAATGAGACCTCGTCCCTCGTCCCTTTCCCCACTTGCAACTCCAGAGCCTTCTTCAAAAGCCGAAACGCCTTGTCATAATCCGGCTTCACCAACTTGTCCGCAGGAGACATCGCCTCCTCCGCGAACTTCACGTAAACCGACGCAATCCGATCCTTCCTCTCCCCCGACATCAGCCGTTCCGCTTCCTCCTCAAAAATCCGCTCGGCTGCGGCATACTCCTTCTTCGAGAGATACGCCGCCGCCTGACGAAACCGAGCCTTCAAAAACCACTTCCCCTTCGGATACTCCTTCAGCAATTGGTCGAGCGTCCGAACGCACCCGTCATAATCCTCCTTCAGATAGAAAACTACCCCCTTCAAATACAGCGAATACTCCCGCTCCTCATTCGCCTCAATCCGCTTCTCCAAAAGCGACAGCGCCTCCTCATACCTCCCATCCTGCACCGCCCCATTCACCGCCGCCTCCGCGACCTTCCCTTTTTCTTCTTCCCCACCTTCTCCGAAAACCACAGCCGAGAACCCCACCACCATCGCCATCACAACCCAAACAACCTTCACCGCCTTCATCCTTCCCTCCTACCACAGATTTCCACTGCGTCATTTCTGACAACACAGGCTTCTGCACTCAGTTACGGGCCTGTGACTTTTCCGTGCCATCAGTTCCCCGTGACCCAAGGAGCTCGAGCCACTGCAATTGCAGGGAACGGTCAAGCATTAAGTTGAAGAGACACTCGGTGTGCCCTCATGCGACTTGTCTGAAGCGCCCGCGCCGGCTTACGCCGGTAGGGCACGATGTCCGACAAGAAGGGTGTTTCTTATTATTCTACCGCGGAGCAGCGCGTCGCGTTCGTAAAAGGAGTGTAAGACTTCTCCTACTCTTTTTACTGACACGCTCTCGGCGAAAAATGTTCCAGCATCTCCGAGGGATTTTTCTCGAACCGTCGCAGAGAGGAGGCTGTCGGTCCGCCCGAGGAAACGAGTCCGACGTTCGTGCGGGATGAAACCTGTCTGGAGGACGGCGTGAATGGGTACCAGTTGGCCGAGACGGCGCCCCGAGACGCGAGGGTGGGACAGAGCGTGACGTGAGAACAGTTGGGCAGATTCTCTGGTTGAGGATATTCCCCTCGAGAAAGGGAGGTGCGTCTCGGTGTGAAAGTGGAGCACGCGCTCCACCTGAAAACCGGCCCGCCGTGCGGTGTCCGGGTTTAGTGGGCTGTGACCAGGAGAATGCCAAGGAGAATGACCACTAATGCGCCCCCAATCAGGGCTAACTCTGTGTTGACCTGTGCAGGCGAGGGAGAGAGCAGCCAGGGTGTCCTCGATTCTCCGGGTTTAGGTGGCGTTCCGCGTTCCCTCACGGATTCCGCATCGGAGGGCAAGGGCTCAGGCACGGGCAAATAGGAAACCTTCGCAAACGCATTCCGGAAGTAAAAACCCAGGACTCCTGCCGCCAAAAGCACCTTGAGAATGAGAAGGAGGATGTACCACTTCCTCGGGGGGGACAGGATGACGTTCACGATTCCGGACGAGACGATGAGCGTGGTCAGGAGGATACAGACGAGGCGGAAGCGCGTCCTCACGAACGCGGCCACGCCTTTCGCAGGCCCTTCGTCCGACTGGCGCAAGAGACCCGGTCTCAGGACAAAAAAGACAAAAGTCATTCCACCGACCAGCATCGCCGCAGAGCTGGTATGAATCCACAAGAAGAGCTTGTTCATTTGGCCACCTCATTTGCTCCGCTAACTGCTTGGAGAACGTAACAATCAGACCACCACGGCCCACTCAACTTCTGGGACCCCTATTCATGCAACCCCTCGGCACCGGTCTGCACGGTGACGGCTGGGCGGGGCATCCCGGTTCAGCACCGCGGAGGATGTTTCTTCTCACCGCCGTGTCCGGAGCAGCAATCCCGATATTCCCTCAATCAGCCTCGGGCGGAGGTTGGGCCTCGAGTTGAGCTCCTTGTCGAGTTTTCTCATCCGCTCCTGTCGCCTTTCTGGGCAGTCCATTCGAGACCGCTCCACGGTGTTCTTACTCTACAAGCAGTTGACGGGAGGTTCAACATAATTCCTGCAATGGCGGCTGGGGCGCCAACATCGTGCCTTTCTCAGATGGAGCGCACCCAACTCGCACCAAGTGAGATTCCATGGCGTCCCGAAGAGAAACCAGAGCAAAGGACGCGGTATCTGTGGAGCGCTCGCCGAGAAGTCCGACAATCCTCAACGCGGCGCGATGAGAAGGTATGCTTGAGCGGCTGTGAGGCGAAACGTGGACATGGGGAGTGAGGGTGGATCGCTTGGGCATTTGCGAGAGACGCCTTCGGGCAGCGAATCGCGGGAATATCCTCTTGGGGAGCTTTGGAGCGCGTTTTGAGATGTTGAAAGATGTAAACACTCGGCAGAGATGCCGGCCAAATTCCAATGCGTCAGACGAGGCGCACACGGCCCAAGTGCTGGTGAGCGCGCGGGGGCGTCCCGGGTGGACCGGATGGTACGATGCAACAGGTCAGAAGGTGACTCCTGGCATGCCGCAGGTCCGGAGAAATGCGGTTGACACGGGCTATTACCCAGCGGCACAGGGAGTTAGCCTATCGGCCGAGAGGGAGAAGCATGTTGACTGTAAGCCACCTATGTTTATCCTGGTAAACTTTCGATGTATTTAACTCTGCGGCAATGAGTTAGGTGGTGCTTCCTGGAGAAAATGCGGGCCACGTTTTACCCTCGCAACATCCTGAGCGGAGTTTGTGTCTGAATGAGCGGGGTGGTCGTCCGGTTGGTGTCATAGCATAATGGTTTGCGCTGCAATTGGTTAAGGAATTGAGAGATTCGGAGAAGAGCGGTGCACAAGTGATGGCATAGTGGTTGCTACATGCTTTCCCGTCAAATAGTGTAAACATGTAGGTATCTCCGAGGTAATCCAATGGGAGAGGTGAGATGAAGAAGCTGGTGTTGATGATGATCGGATTGCTGGCCACGGCGCTCGTTGTGCCGAAGGCACGGTGTGCTCCGACGGATTTATCGCTGTCGGATGAGTTCCTGATGACGTTCGAGGCCACGTACAATTCCCCGATGTACACGGCGGGCCTCATGGGCAAGACGGACGTCGAGGGACTCGGTGTTGAGTTTAATGTGGCATTTGGCGGATTTGGCCAGACAACGATTCGACTGGGCGCTGCTTCTCCCGTTACTGATTTGAGTGCATACAACCGATATGTGCTGACCTTCAGCAACACCAGCGTGGACGATTTCTATTTCACGAGCGTTTACATCAAAACCGGCGAGAACCAGACCGTTTACGAGAGCATCTGGTATCCGCTGATGCCGAAGGGAAACAGCATTGACATGGCTCTCGACCTCACCCAGGTTGCCAATCTGAACGACGTCCGGGAAATTGGCTTCGGACTGGGGGCCTACATCGGCCAGGGGTTTGGCCTCGCAGACGCCATCAAGGTGAAAGTCGAGGATGACGAAAACGCCACAGTTTTGGGCGGTGGCGGCGATCCGGTCCCCGAAGCCAGCACCCTGATGCTGTTCGGGTCCGGTTTACTCGGTCTATTCGCGATTGCCAGGAGGAAACTACCGTTCCTCTCGAATTAGCGGAAGGTCCCTGTCTCCCCTAAAACTCCCGGCGGACAGGACATCTTCAACAACAGGAGCCACCCGCGAGACGTAAGCCGCGGCCGTGGCTCCTGTTGTTTTCTGCGTTGAGATCGCGAGCCACCAGGCCAACCCTTCGGCTTGCGAGCGACACACGTCAGCTTCTCAGCAATCTCAGCCTTTCTGTCTCCAATACTCCAGGACCGGCGGAGAGAGGCCGTGCCATCCCCAGGACAAATTCCACCCGGGAACCGCTCCGCACATCGCCAAAGGCAACGCGCGGAAGGAAAGCTGACAGCCAGCTACGCATGTTTATCGCGGCGAACCGCGGATGTATCTCGCTCTGGGCACGCAGCTTATGTTCTCTATTTCAGCGCCAATGGGAAAAATGTCTCTTTCTGGCAACATCTCGGGGCATGCTGAGTTGCCGTCGTGCATGGGTCGCTCCCAACACTTTGATAACCGTAAGAAGTTAATTGCCAGTGTATTATGACATCTCGAAACTCCCAACACGGTACATCCAGCTTTGCTGGCACACGGGTTGCTCAAGCCAACGATGCCAGACAGTGTGGGGCTCCGAGACAATCATAAGGAAAGGTGAGATGAAGAAACTTGCGTTGCTGATGATAATTGGAAACGTCATCCCGCTACTGACGGCACAGACCGCCTTCTGTTCACCGAGCGATGTGTCTCTCCCTGATGACGTCTTGATGACCTTCGAGGTGACATACAATTTCCTGCCGTACACCGCGGCTCTTAACAGCAAGACAGACGTGGCGGGCCTCGGGGTCGAGTTTGACGTCGGGATCGGCGGATTTGGGGAAACGAAGGTCCGGCTCGGCGCCCCTTCGCCGTATTCCGACCTGAGTGGGTATGACAGCTACTTCCTTTCCTTTACGAACACGAGCGCAAACGATTTCTATTTCACGAGCCTTTACATCAAGACTGGGCCGAACGACGTTATTTACGAAAGCATGTGGTATCCGCTAATGCCAGGGAACCGCGTGGACATGTCTCTCGATCTCACACTGGTCGCCAACTTGAGCGTCCCGGATCTGACAGACGTGAGAGAGATGGGCTTCGGTCTGTTTGCGTATATCGGCCAGGGGTACGGACTGGCGGACGTTTTCAACGTGAAGGTCGAGGGTGAGGAAAGGCCCAACGAACCCATCCCCGAGGCAAGTACCTTGATGTTATTCGGTTCCGGCCTGGCTGGTATAATGGCCATTGCAAGGAGGAAATTACCGTTCCTTTCGAAGTAGTGGAAGGCCCCTGTCTCCCCTGAGGAATCCCGGCGGACAGGACATCTTCGACACCAAGAGCCACCCGCGAGAGGCAGTCCGCGGTCGTGGCTCTTGTTGTGTTCTGCACCTCCCGGAATCGGTCAACCACTATCCGCTTGCGTGCCGTCCTTTCCGGCGCGTGTCCCCTTATGCACTCTGTGGTTCACATCCACAAGATTCTGTGAGAATGTGTGAGTGGGTTTGTGATCGCGTGCGCTTGGCCCCGCAGGCGAAACGCGCCAGAATCGGCGTCGTGCTCCATGTGATCGTTCTTCCTTCTCGTTTCTGGACTCTAAAGAACGAGGTCCTCGGAGGGCCTCAGGCCGGCAGTCTTTGACGGCAGGAAAAGCGCCATTGCGAAAGCGAGGGGACCGACACGCCCAAGGAACATGACTGCCGTGACGATAATCTTGCCCATGTCTGTAAGCTGAGGTGTGATTCCGGTGCTGAGCCCGACTGTCCCCAGGGCTGAAGCGCACTCAAAGACCAGACCCTCAAAGGGAAAGGTCTCTGTCAGGGCGAGCAAATAGCTCCCGAGGACAAGCGATGTTGCGTAGAGGCCGAGACTCGCCGTGGCAACCCAGATTCTTTCCTCCGGGATGGCTCTGCCCCAGAAACAAACCTGTTTGCGGCTTCTCAGGACGCTCCTGATCACCCCGAACACCGTCGAAAAGGTCGTGGTTTTGAGGCCTCCTCCTGTGCCGGAAGGCGAGGCGCCGATGACCATCAGCATTGTGAGGAGGAAGAGCGAAGCCTGGGATAACTTGCCGATGGGAATGGTATTGAGACCAACCGTGGTAATCGCCGTCATCACCTGAAACGCAGAGGCCAGCAAACGCTCGTGGACGGGAAAATCTTGGATGGTTGGCTCCCCGAAGAAGAAAAGGGCAACACCAACAACGCTGATCGAAGCGGTCGCAAGCAGGATGACCTTGCTGGTCAGGGTAAGACGAGAGGTCTTCCCGGTTACGCGGTGCCAGGCATCCACCAAGACAATGAACCCTATGGCGCCGGTGTAACTCAGGACCCCCAAAATGGTATTGACCGCGAAGTCCGCGCGCAGAAACTCGAAACTCGTGTCGTACAGGCAAAACCCCGCCGTGCAGAACGCTGAGACGCTGTGGAAGATGGACGACCACAAACGGTTCGGGATTCCCAGACGCGTGAAGGCTGCGAACAGGGCGACCGCCCCCAGCCCTTCGATGATGACCGTGAACGCAACCACACTTTTGATGAACCTCTCTATTCGGAATCCCTCCGGCATGCTGAAGACCGTTTTCCCAACCTTCCGGCGGGCTTCGGAGAGGGCGCCGGTGCTCGAAAAAACAGCAAAAGACCCAAGGGTCATGTATCCGACGCCGCCAAGCTGAATCAGAGCGAGGATTACAATCTGCCCTGCGAGGTTGAAGTCACTGGCGGTGCTCACGGTCACTAAACCTGTTGTTGACAGCGCAGACGTTGCCGTGAACAGAGCATCAACGCCCGACGCGACCTCCGTTCGCTGAAACGACGGAAGCGTCAGAAGGACCGAGCCGATGCCGATATAGAAGAGATAGCCGAGCGTCACCAGGCGAACGGGGCGCGGCTTGAGAACCAAATGCCTCAATCGCTGTAAAAGCTCTCTCATTTCACCTCATGTTGCCGCGGAACTACGGTGATACGGCCTGCGTAATTCTGCAAGAGTAGGCCGTGTCCTTCCGTATGATCCTTGGCCGTGGATTCACGTCAGGCCCTGCAACTCTTGGCATATTAGCGCCGCACCTGGTCTTGGCGCTCCTGCTATCCGGTCTATACAGACTGCAGAAACCAGCCCGGAGTCCGTCGCCGGAACTGCACACGGCATGACCTGCTCTATTCCGAACATGGCTACAGACCACCGTCGCCCTGATGTCTTTGTCGGCGAGCAGTTCCTGGATTGTTCGGACATCGCAACCTGCCTCAAGAGAACACGTGGCGAGCCAATGCCGAGACTCCTGACGGCCAGCGCCCGTGACAGTGCTGGGCTTGCGAACTGCTTCCCTTGCGGCAGAGGGCCTGTGTGCCGCCGTAACCGTCTTTGATGCCCAAAAGCGATTGCCAAAGGTGATCTGGGCTCGGAGACTCCTAACACTGTAGGAACGCGAACGCTTTCATCGGGAACTAGTTTGAAGTCCTATCCGGCTCCAATTATGCCGAACTCCAGAGGAATGTCAACGGGGATGCTCAGCGAACAGCGATTCCGGTGACGTTTTGCCATAACGGAAGATAGCGGAGATTCCGAGGGAAATGGAGCATTTCTTGGGCCGTCGGGCGAAGAAATGCCCAAAAGTTGATTTTCCTTTTTACAGTTGTCTTAGGATTGCCAGATGGTGGGAACGTTTCAGGAAAGGACTCGCCGGTCCAAAGCTGGTCTGACGCCTCGAGCAGGCAGGTGAGCGTGGCGTGAAAGCGGCGGGGAAGGAAGACGTCTCATTTTCTCAGACAGCAATGCATTCCCACTTTGCAGATGGGGCTTGTGCCGTTATACTTCGTACTGAAACTCCTTTCTAACGCGTCGAAGGAAACCTTAATTCGAGTTCGAGAAGAGATTCGCTGATGATAGGGCAGGTCATCTCTCATTACCGCATCGTCGAGAAGTTGGGCGAAGGTGGCATGGGAGTGGTCTATAGGGCGGAGGACACGAAGTTGGGTCGTCCTGTCGCCTTGAAGTTTCTTTCCGTGCAGCTCCTGAGCGAGGAGGAGGAGATCGAGCGGTTCAAGGCAGAAGCTCGCGCGGCGTCTTCGATCAATCACCCGAACATCTGCACCATCCACGATATTGACGAAGTGTACGGTCGGTGGTTCATTGTGATGGAGTATCTCGAGGGGGAAACATTCGCGGGTCTTCTCAGGCGGAAAACCCTCAGTCTGCACGAGACTCTCGGCTATGCGATTCAGGCGTGTGAGGCCTTCGCGGCGGCTCATCGGCGCAACATCGTGCACGGCGACATCAAACCGTCGAACCTGTTTCTCACGACAGACGGACGGGTCAAGTTACTGGATTTCGGCTTGTCCAAGGCGTGGGTTCTGCATGTTCCCGAAGACGACCGGACCGTGAAATTAGAGAGGAAGGACACGGTTTCGGGGACGCTGAGGTATATGTCGCCGGAGCAGGCTCGCGGGTGGGAAACGGATTGCCGCAGCGACATCTTCAGCTTCGGGGTGGTTCTGTACGAGATGCTGACCGGTCGGCGACCTTTCGATGGCGACACGACGACGGCGATTTTGAGCGCGGTTATCGCTGACGAACCTGTGCCCGTGACTGTGCTGCGCCCTGAGCTTTCGGAGGATTTGCGGAGAATCGTCCACAAGTGCCTCCGGAAGGAACCGGAGCTGCGTTACCAGGATACGGGCGAGTTGCTGGCGGAGTTGAAGGTCCAGAGGCGGCGGCTGGATTTCGGCCAGGCTATCGAGAGAACGCAACATCTGCCGCCGGCGCCTCCGCGGGGATTGGAGCCGGTCGAACAAGAGTTCGGGGAGGAGGTGAGGGAGGAGATTCCGGAGGCTGCGGCTGTGGTCGAAGTCGAGAGCGGCGAGGTCCTTGCCGACCCGGTCTATGATGTGGATTCTGCAGCTCATGCTGAGGCGGCCGCTCACGAAATCGTGTCGGTGCACCCGCAGAAAAAGCGGCGTTCGCACGTTTCGAGGCTGAAGGTGTTAGCAGGGCTTATCGTTCTTGCCATCCTCATCGTCGCCGCCTGGGGGTCGGGCTTTTTTGGCATTGAGCGACTGTGGCAACGGCGAAGTGCACCGGACACTGTGGGACAATCGCCCCCGACGCCGTTACAATCGCCGCGGACGGCGGAACAGTCGCCCCCGAGCGAGGAAAAGCCGCCTCCGACGGAGGAAAAGTCGCCTCCGACCGAGGAAAAACCGCCTCTGGAAAAGCTGACGGTGGATGCGGGGTTTCCGACGATAGCTTTGAAAGGCGGCGATACCATGGTTTTGGAGATGGGACAGGGCGCCTATCAGGAACCCGGGTACGACGCGAAGGACGAGACTGATGGAGACCTCACGGCTCGGGTGGCGGTGGAGGGTGCTGTGGATCCCACCAAGCCCGGCGAATACAGGTTGGCGTATGTTGTGAAGAATTCCGCGGGGCATGAGACACGAACGACAAGAACAGTCAAGGTGCAGGACACACGCCCGCCGTACATCGGTGAGGTTTTGCCAGCCAATGGGGCGGAGAGCGTCCTGCTCAACTCGCGGATTGCGTTGCGCATCAAAGATGACGGCACGGGAGTGGACAAAAGTAGCATCCGGATGACGCTGAACGGCTCAAGCGTGGAGACGGAGCGTCTGTCCATTGCAGGGACGGAGAAAGACTGCTCAGTCACCTACGATCCCCCGGAGGACTTCCCGGAGTATAAGACAGCGACTGTGAATGTGGAGGCGGCGGACCTGCAAGGCAACAGGATGAAACCGCAGCAGTACAGCTTCCGGACGGAAGACAAGACGCCGCCCCGCGTGTCGCGGCATGAACCGGGCAGGGACGACAAGAACGTCTCTGTCGGAACCAATATCACCGTGTATCTCGAGGATGATGGGGCAGGGGTCAACGGGGAGTCCATCGCAGTGAGTGTCAAGGCGGGTGAACAACAGGTCAGCGGCGAGCGCACCGCGACGACCCAGCCGGGAATCACAGTCTGGGTCCCATCGGCCCCCTTCGCCTATAAACAAGACGTCACGGTGGTAGTCGAAGCAAAGGATGCCCTCGGAAACCCGATGAAACCCTACACGTTCACGTTCACAACCGCGACAGGGGAAGTCCCGAAGATCACCCTTCAGCCCCGCTCCGCGAGGGTGAAAGCCGGAGCAGCAGTGACCTTCAGTGCAGAGGCAACCAGCCCGACCGATATGCAATACCAGTGGAAGAAAGACGGGAAAGAGATAGAAGGCGCCACATCATCGAGGTACACAATTCCTTCGGCCGGGCAGAGCGATGTCGGCAGCTATGTGTGTGTGGTCACCAACCTGTCCGGACAGGCAACGTCAAACCCGGCAACCCTGACGATAGACGAGCCTCCGAAGATTACTCTGACAAGCGACAAACCAGTGACGTGGGAGATGGGGACTGCGTTTCCCGATGGTGAACTTGCGTATAAGGCCGCCGACAAGGAGGACGGAGACATCACGACGAAGGTGGAGGTTGAGAACCGGGTTGACCGCACAAAGCCTGGGAAATACGCCGTTGACTACCACCTGAAGGATTCCGCAGGGAACGAGACGCAGGCAACGAAGGCGGTGGAGGTTGTGGACACGAAGCCTCCTTATGCCGCCGACCTTTCGCCAGCGGGCGGCGTGGAAGTTCGCAGCGGCGACAAGATTTCCTTCCAGGTGAAAGATAACGGCGTTGGGGTGGACAAGGACTCCATAACGATAACGGTTGACGGAGCGCCCGCG
>JAUYEE010000268.1 GCA_030691545.1 bacterium
CACAAGTCCTTGACGAACGAAGCGCTCCTCCACTTGCTCGACCTCGAAAAGGGGCTGGTTTTCTTCACCACCTCCATTCGTTCCAACGAGTTGATGATGGAGCGCCTCCAGAAAAGCCAGCAGCTCAAAATGTCGCCCGAGGACCAGGAGTTTCTTGAGGACGTCATCGTTGACAATAGACAGGCCATCGAGATGGCGGATATCTACAGCAACATTCTCAGCGGAATGATGGACGCCTTTGCCTCCATTATCTCCAATAACCTCAGCATCGTCCTGAAATTCCTCACCTCCGTCACGATCATTCTCATGGTGCCCACGCTCGTCGCGAGCATCTACGGCATGAACGTGCCGCTTCCTTTCCAGCGTTCCCCTCACGCCTTCCTCCTCACGATGACTGCCTCTCTTGCTCTATCCCTCGGCTCCGTCATCCTGTTCCGAAAAAGGCATTGGCTCTGAGCGCCGCAGCATGCGCCCGTTTCGGCGGATATTGTGTTCTGCGCGCCTGTGTGATACCATTTAGACAAGGGCTCGCTGTGCGTCGTGCTGACTGACTCTGCTCGAACGGCCAGAAGGTGTGGAGACAGGTGAACATGGGAAAGGTAACAGAAAAGATCACGTTGACGAGCCTTCTCGACAAGACGAAATCCAGGGAAGTCGAGGCGGTCATTGACACCGGGGCGACACTTCTCGTCTTGCCGCAGGACCTCGTGGAGGAGCTGGGGTTGACCAGAATTCGGGACGTTAGGGTGAGGTATGCCAACAACTCGGTTGAGGCGAAGGTGGTTTACGGCGCCGTTACCCTCGAGTTGAAGGGCCGACGCGGCATTTTTGAGGCGCTGGCTGAGGTGCCGGGCTCTGAACCCCTCGTCGGGCAGGTCGTCCTCGAATCCCTCGACCTTGTTGTTGACCCATGCAGCCGCACACTCACGCCGAATCCCCTCTCTCCGGAAACTCCGATGGTGGAGATTCTGCCGCTTGCTCGTCTTACGGTGGACGAGAGGGCGGCGGGACCCTCCCGGGGAATGAGTCTTGCAGCAAGGGCTTGAAAAATGCCGCCCGAAGGCGTATAAGCAGGCATAGATGGGCGGCGGTTTCCTTTCAGGCTGGCGCGATCGCGGAAACACTGTGGCTGGGCACCACGAACGCTCGCGGGCTCGGATGCGGGTCTCAGGCATGGAGCCGCCGCTGTGATCATGGCTGTACGCTTCATCAGGCAGAATGGATCACCGCATGGCTTATCCGAGTGTAAAGGAGTTCGAGAAGGCACTGTTCGCCATGCCCCTGGAAGACGTGGTGAAGAACTACGTCTTCGAAGGCAAGCCTTTTGCATTCCGGGGCCGCCCCCGCGCTCTCGCGATACTTCGGCGACACCTCCACGCGCGCCTCAGCGTGGCCGACGAGAATGTCGTCGTCATTGGCAGCGGCAAGATCGGGTTCAGCCTTAACCCTCATACCTACGGCAGGAGATTCTCAGAGTTTTCGGATATTGACGTGGTTGTTGTGGACGGGCGACTGTTCGATAAGGTATGGCTCGCGATGCTCGAGTGGAACTATCCGCGCTCGGGGCCACGCCGAGCGCGCCTCTACGGCGCGGACCTGAAGTGGGCCACGGACAGAAAAGAAGAACTCTACTGGGGGTGGTTTGTGCCTGATAGGATTCGGTACACAGGCCTCTCCCTGCCGGATGTTCTGAGGCCCCTGAGGGACATGTCTACCGCTTGGTTCAACGCCTTTCAGAGCGTGTCGCGGTATCAGGAGTTCGCCGGGCGCAACGTGTCCGGGCGTCTATATCGAACGTGGGAACACGCTCTTCTATACCACATAGACGGCCTCCGTCAGATCGTGCGGGACATTGAACGGGCAAAGGAAGGAGAAGGCTGCGATGAAATACACCTCAACGGTTCAGACAATAAGTTGGTTTAGGGATAGATATCGGGAAGGATCCCTGACCATTAAGCCCCCCTACCAGAGGAAATTGGTCTGGAAGGATCGGCAAAAGTGTTATCTCATCGAGTCGATCCTCATGGGCCTGCCGGTGCCCGAGGTCTACATCCAGCAGACAATCTCAGTGGACGGCAGCGCGCACTTCGCGGTCGTTGACGGGCAGCAGAGAATTCGCAGCATCCTCCAGTTCATCGGCGCGGAGAGTGACCCCGATGAGCTGGACTCGAACAAGTTTGCGCTGGATAAGCTGCAACCAGACTCACATTGGAGGAGTGTGACCTTTGCCCAACTCTCCGATGATGAGAAGAGGAATTTTTATGGATACAGCCTGGCAGTAAGGTACCTGAATACGGACATTGACAACGAAGTCCGGGACATGTTTACTCGCCTCAACAAGTATCTCAGCCCCCTGAAGCCACAGGAGCTGCGAAATGCTACATATTCGGGACCGTTTGTCGACCTTGTTTTGAGCTTCGCCGAGGAGGAGTACTGGTCTGAGAATCGGATAGTCTCCCCAGCTCTTATCAGGAGAATGGGGGACGTGGAGTTTCTCAGTGAACTGCTAATCGGTGTGATGCACGGCCCGCAGGGCGGGGGCGCGAAGCTTATCGATGGGTACTATGCGCAGTACGAGGATTTCGAGGAGGAATTCCCCGACCAGCCTGAGGCGAAGCGCCTGTTCAACCGAACGCTAGCCACGGTTCAAGACGTGCTCCCCAATATTAAGGAAACCCGGTGGCGCAACAAGACAGACTTCTACACCCTTTTTGTAGCGCTCGCGTCTCTGCTTCGGTCCAACATGCTGACCCAGCGCAAGCTCCCGGCTCTCAGGAGCACGTTGGAGGGCTTCGCGGAGGAGGTGAATCTTCGCCTCAGCGACGATAATGCCACGGTTAGCCAGGCCGTAATCCAGTATGTCCGCGCGGTTGAAAAGGGACCCAACGAGAAGACGCGGCGCGCGAACCGCCATGTGGTCGTGGTGGATCTGGTGCAGCGATATTTCAGGCCCAACAAGCGAGCCTCACGGTGAACCGACAAAAGTACCAAATATGGAACGCTGACGCGTTCGAGTGGCTCCCTAAGCGAAGAAGCGAGAGCATCCACGCGGTCGTCACCGACCCCCCGTTCGGCCTAGTGGAATACATGCCTGACCAACTGCGCAGGCTCGCAGAGGGGAAAGGGGGCATCTGGCGCTTGCCGCACAACTACGACGGACATCAGCGCAGCCCTATGCCGCGTTTCACGGTCCTTGGCCCCTCGGATCGCGCAAAGCTCGATCACTTCCACCAGCGGTTGGCTCCGCTCCTCCATAATGTTCTTGTGCCCGGCGGACACGTCATCATTGCGTCCCAAAACTTGCTATCGCATATCGTTGTCGGCGCTTTCTGCGGTGCAGGGTTCGAACTTCGGGGGCAAATTGTACGGGTCGTTAAGACCCTTAGAGGCGGCGACAGACCGAAGGGTGCTCATGAGCGCTTCCCGTGGGTGTCGGTCAGTCCAAGATCGAGCTGGGAACTGTGGCTAATATTTCGACGGCCATGCGAGGGCCGAGTGCGGGACAACCTCGAGAAATGGGGCACGGGCGCCTTGCGGCGGCCGGCCGATGGCACGCCGTTCCGGGACCTCATTCAGTCCAGCCCCGCTCGCGGCGAGGAGCGCCGAATAGCCCCCCATCCTTCGCTCAAGCCCCAGGCGTTTATGCGACAGATCGTTCGGGCCGCTCTTCCGCTCGGAAAAGGCGTGATCCTGGACCCGTTCATGGGGTCGGGTGCGACAATAGCGGCAGCCCACCATCTCGGCCTGAGCAGCATAGGCTTGGAACTCCACGAGGAATACTTCCGGCTTGCCCGGCGCGCCATTCCGGCTCTCTCTCGCCTGAACCTGGACGGCTCAGAGCCCCCCTCCGAAGACCCGTAGCTTGCATTGTAGCCCGAAGCCGCCCCCAGGCTGGCGCGCTAAGTGGGCCTGCGACCCTTTTGGCGCTGTCTGGCCGACAGCCGCTCACCTCTTCGGGATTTCGCCAGCGGGCAGGACCTTGCATTCGGGCATTGCGCGGAGCTGCGCTTCCGGGCCCGGCGGAGCGTAGATGGCGATGATTTTCATCTGCTCCCAGCCGGTGTTGACCGTCTCGTGGAAGACGTCCGGCGGGATGTGGATGGCGTCGCCGGGGCCGACTTTCTGCTTCTCATCTGCGACAACCTGAATCCCCTCGCCCGAGACGACGTAGAGAACTTCCTCGACGCCCGGGTGATTGTGGCTGCGGTGTCCTTTGCCAGGGTCGAGGATGACAACGCCGAAGCTGAATTTCTGCGCGTTGGTGACCCGCGGCTCGCTAAACCACTTCAGGTTTCCCCAATCGAAGACCTGCGTCTCGATTTCCTCTGGCTTGATGAATCGTTTTCCGGGATGCTTCTTTGCCATTCTTCCCTCCTTATGGAATCTTCTATGGACCTTTTCTGAATGCTATCGCTGAAACGAGATCGCCTTGAAGTCTCTCACCTGTTGAGTAATCGCCTTTTCCGTGGGAAGCCGCTCGATGCTCGAGGCTCCGAAGAACCCGACCACGCCCTTTGTCCGCTGCAAGATGTACTGCGCATCCTCCGGCTCGGAGATCGGGCCCCCGTGGCACAGGCAGATGATGTCCGGCTTCACTCCGTTCGCCGCGTCGCACATCTTCTGAACTAACTCCACCGACTCATCGAGCGTTTTGGCCGTTGAGGCGCCTATTGCCCCTTTTGTGGTCAGCCCCATGTGGGGCACGAGGACATCCGCTCCCGCCGCCGCCATCGCTCTCGCTTCGTCCTCTGTGAAGACATACGGACACGTCAGAAGCCCCATCTCGCAGGCTTTGCGAACCATCTCTACCTCGAGGCCGTATCCCATTCCCGTTTCCTCGAGGTTCTGCCGGAACACTCCGTCAAACAGCCCGACGGTGGGAAAATTCTGGACTCCGGAGAATCCCGCCTCGAAGACTTCTTCGAGGAACACTTCCATCAGCCGGAACGGGTCCGTCCCGCAGACGCCCGCTAATACCGGGGTGTTTTTCACGACCGGCAGAACCTCCCGCGCCATTTCCATCACAATGGCATTCGCGTCGCCGTATGGCAGCAGACCGGCCAGAGACCCTCTCCCTGCCATGCGGTATCGGCCCGAATTGTAGATGATGATGATGTCCGCCCCGCCAGCCTCCGCGCACTTCGCCGAAATGCCCGTGCCCGCGCCCGCCCCAATAATGGGGTTACCTGCGGCGATTTGCGCCCGCAACCCCTTTAGTGCAACGTCTTTGGGAATCCTCATTTCACCCTCCCTCGACTGCTGTGTTGTTTGTCGGAGAAATGATCAAGGCGACGAGAATACTCGGAGAATGCCCTTCGCCAATACGCCGCCTCTGCATGCATTCTCAGTTTGATTCTAATCGGTGGGCGCCCGCGGCTCAAGAACCTTTTTGCCGTGGCGGACGAGAGCATACTGAGGTGCGGCACTTCCTTGATGCGGACACGCTCCCAGGACGCGATGGAGGGGCACCCGGCCGTGGGAACCTGGCGCTGCGGGGCCGGTTTTTTTATTTGACACCTGCCCCCAACCTGATGTTAACTCAGAGGCGCAAGAGCTTATACGTAGGTTCCTCCGATAAAGGAGGTGGAGGAGATTTAAGGTATCGCGCGCAATCAGTCTGACTACTTCAACAGTTAAAAGGACCGAGGTGCTATCATGCAATCGTTGAAGTCCAACAGAGGAGGGGGGCAGGCTAGTCTCGGCATCATTGCGTTGATCTGCATCATTGTCGCAGGGTACTTCATCATTAAGCAGTCCAAGACCAAGGAGGGGACCCCCTACGACAGAGCCTTCTATTACTGCACGAGCTGCAAGAAGGAGTTCACGGCGAACGCCAGTGAAGTGCCGCCGACGAAATGCCCCACCTGCAAGCAGATTACAGGTGTCCTCCTGCGGAAGTACAAATGCAACAAGTGCAAGACAGTCTTCCCGGGATACATGCAGAAGTACAAGCCGGACACAAAGCGAGCCATAGAGAGAAGAAGGCAAGGCGAAAAGGTCCCCGATTCGGAGATCGGCAACTTAGAGATCAGTGAACCCGAAACAGAAGATTGGATGGACAGCAGCAAGCAGGAGGCCTTCGACTTCCTCGCCAACATCCGCTGCCCAAAGTGTGAAGCATCGGGGGCGGACATCGAGGCGATCTTCCCAAAACAGCAGGAGAGCAAATAGAAACACGTCGGCAGGCGAGCTTGGGCGCAGGTCAACCCTTCACCTGCCCGGTTACGTCGCCGTGCTCCGCAGAGCCGACGGCGGGCTGGGACGCCAAGTTGGCCGTGCGCCTGACTGTGGCCAGGGTGTCCTTCGTCGTGAGAAAAGGGACCTCGTTCACCACGAAGAGCACGAAGCACACGAAGCCCCTCAGGGCAATGTCATGGCAGCCGTCGCAAGCTCCGCATCTTTTCCGGGCCAACCCGACCGCAGTCGCTCTGGAACCGCGTAATTCGCCCCGGCGGTTGCGACTCCCCCTGCGCCGCGAATTCGGAGCGACAGGAGTTCATGGGGCCAATTCTCTTTCGGCGTGAGGGCTAAATGTAGTACATCTCCTTCCGCGCCTCCTCTTTCTGCTTCCTCTCGACGATGAGGTCTTGCAGAGTCGTGGATTCGAGAACCTCGTTCATGGCGTCTCGAATGCGTGCCCAAACGCCCCGGGTCACGCATAGCTCGCTCCTCGGACAGGTCTTCGGGTCGTCCACACATTCCACGGGGCTGGTCGAGCCTTCCAGGACACGGAATATCTCGATGAGCTTGATGTCCGAGGGAGGTTTGTCCAAGAGATACCCCCCGCGGGCCCCCCTGACCGTCTTGACAAGCCCGGCCGCCTTGAGTGAGGCAAGCAAATGCACCAAGTATTTCGGGGATATGTCCTGATTTTCAGCGATCTGACTGAGCTGCATAGAACCTTTGCCGTAGGCCAGGCCCATCTCGACCATGGCGCGGGTTCCGTAGCGGCATTTGGTGGTGAGTCTCACGTCCTTTCCTCCACTTTGTGGATAAATTCAGTCCACTATACCACCGCGCACAAACTCCGTCAAGGCCAAAACCGTCTCCCAGTAGCTTCTGTTGTTGGCGCGAGCGGACGGCGGCGATGCAGCATGGTTGGTGGCAGGAGTCCGTTCAGCACGATAACAGAGCGTGTGCAGGATTCAGACTTTCCAGCGGTGCGGCGTTGTGAACCGTCAGGCTCTGTCGGCGTCTCACGACATTTCCTCCGCACTTGTAAAAAGGGGGAACCGCTGGTATAGAAATACGTGTTTCGTGAGCGTGGTGTGCTTGTGGCGGCGTGCGGATGCCGCTTCGTTGAGGTCTTTCGAAACATGAGCGTTTGAGGAAGCTTGGAGGGAGGATGTATGGACAGGCGGTCTTTTCTGAAAATCGTAGGTGGCTCCGCGGCGATGACGGCTTTCGGCGGACGGATTGCCGGAGCAGGTGAATCAGCGCAAGCCGGCGAGGCAAGAGAGGGTGAGCCTTTTCCAAAGAGAGCGCTCGGCAAGACTGGCGAGAAGATTTCCATCATTGGGTTCGGCGGGTTGTCTCTTCGCGAGCAGGAGCAGGCAATCGTAAATGAATCGGTAGCTTTTGCCCTTGATCGCGGGGTCAACTACTTCGATGTCGCTCCCGCCTATGGCGACGCCGAGGAGAAGATGGGGATCGCTTTGGAGGGCAAGCGGAACAAGGTTTTCCTTTCATGCAAAACGGGGAGACGCGACAAGGAAGGCTCGCGCCTCGAACTCGAGAGATCGCTGAAGCGGTTGAAGACCGACCATTTCGACCTCTATCAGTTGCACCACCTGCGGACAAAGGAGGAGACGGAGAAATCGCTCGGGCCGGGCGGCGCCCTGGAGACGTTCCTCGAGGCAAAGAAGAAAGGGCAGGTGCGATTCTTAGGCTTCTCGGCACACACGATGAAGGCAGCTCTCCTCGCGATAGAGAAGTTCCCCTTCGACACCATCATGTTCCCTATCAACTTTGGCGAGTTCTTGGTGACGGGCTTTGGCCCGCCTGTTGTGAAGATGGCCCACGAGAAAGGGATGGGCATCATCGCCATTAAACCGATGTACGCGGGGTTGTGGCCCGAAGGGGCGAAGCGACCCGCCCCGAAATGGTGGTACAAGCCGCTATTCGACCGGGATGAAATTGACCTCGGCCTCCGCTTCACTCTCTCGCAGCCAGGAGTCACCACGGCGATTCCTCCGGCGGACCTGGAGTTGGTTCGCACGGCCATCGAGGTGGCCCCTAAGTATCGCCCCCTCACCGACGTGGAGCGCAAAAAGGTTGAGGAGATGACGAAGGGCTTCATCTCCCACTTCGCGGGAGAGGAGAAACAAGCCGTCACCTTCCACAGGTACTGGGAGAACGCCCCGATCGCGGTTTGATCGTTCGGCCCTCCAAGACAGCGTCGCAACGGCAACGGCGGAGAGAGGTTTGTTCCGCAAGGCCAAATCCGCGGACGCAACCTGGTCTCCCGAACTCCTCAGCGCACCAAACGCGCTTTCATCTCACGGGGGCGCCCACACGCGACGCTCGGGCCAGAACAGCGCGCTTAAGGGCCGCTAATCATTTGGTCGGCTCTGTGGCTCGTGGAAATCCCCCGTTGCACGCGCCGGTTAGGATCTGGCAAAACAGAAGCTAATCCGGCACGGCTTTCCCTGATCGCGAATTGCGTCCTGTCTCTTTCATCATCTCGAGGTAATCGCAGAGAATGCCGGCGTTTCGGATGAAGGTGGAAGTCTCGATGCGCCCGTTCTCGACCCATCGCCATTTGGCGTCCTGAGCCGAGATGACGTCGCGAGCGTGGGCTTCGAGCCTTCTGATACGCTGGTGTTTTTCCTCGGCCGATAGAGGACGATTTCTCCGCTCGATGTACTTGTCCCGTCCGAGAGCGGTCACGTTTTCATACATGTGCGCAACCTTGCTGTGCCCGTAATCTCCGAACCAGCTATATCCGGGGCGGAGATTCACCCGCTCATAGACGACTTTCCGGTCGGAGGTGACGTAGATCGGACGGTTTGTTTCCAGTTCGTAAAACCTCGCCCAGAGATTCTCCCGGAGCTTCGAGCGATTGAGCCAGTCGAAAGCGGCAGGTATGGGCTTCAGGTACTTCTCCTCGCCCGTTTCAAGATGCAGCTCGATGAGGGTGCGGATGTTGCCGATGGTGGTAGCGGAGCAACAGGCCGCTGGCTCGAACCACCGCGCGGGTGCGGGCTTCATGTCATGGTCGTACTGCTGCGCCCAACCCGACTGAGGCGATGGAAGCTGCGAAGCGACGATGAAATCGCCGCATTTCTTCGCGCTTGCGAGATAGCGACCGTCCTTGTAGATGCGAAATGCATCGAGCATGACCGCGATGCAATCGTTCATCGCGTTGTCGTTGAAGGTATAGTAGTTCCAATATCCCTCGGAAGGCGGCGGATAGACTTGCGGCCAGGCTCCGTTCGGGAACTGGCTGCGCAGCATCAAATCGAGACCGTATTCCACGGCATCGTGATACGCTCCCTTTCTCCCGGTCGCCTCGTCCATCGCCATGAGGAATCGCAGCGCGCTCTGCGTCGTGTTGTCGTCGAAGATGGAGTAATTCTTCCGTTTGCCCTGAGGCTCGCCTTTCTCCTTGTCCCGGCGGAAATACCATTGCCTGCTCCCGACCGGGTCGAAGTCTATCTTGTACTGCCACCCGCCGGAAGCGAGCTGTCCCCACACGAGGGCATCCGCGGCTCCCTTTGCCGCGTTCAGGAAAACCTCGTTCCCCGCTACCCGATAAGCCCGCAGGAACGCGAAGCCGACCGATGGCGTCCCCGGGGGCTGAACCCAGATTTGTGTTTCGGTTGCCTTTCCCTCGCCAGCCCTTTCCTTGAGGTCCTCCGAGTACCACCAGAGATACCCGCCGTGTGCGGACACCTCGGAGACAAAGTAACGTGTCGCTCGTTCGAGGGATTCCTCAGCGTCCCTCGCGAGAGGCGATTCCGCCGCGGCGGATGCCATGCACACGGTCGCAAAAATCACGCTTGACGAAACGCGAAAAAACCATCGCATATTTTCACCCTTTCCATCTCCTTTGCCCGAAAGTTGCGGTTCTGGCAACTCGTCCATCATAGCAGCAATCGCGGTCATTTCCACCTGGCTTTCAGCCCTGTGCCTCGAGGGAGCCAAAAAACAGATTGAACCGACGGGACATTTTGTTAGTATCTTGACCGACAATGTCCGGCGTGCGACCTGAGGAGAACGCGGCGGTGTCGTTCTCCGGGACAGGAAAGTGACGCGCTCGCGGCGCCCGGGAAGACACCATCGTGTTGCCGGGCCGCGCCGGAGCAACTTTGAGGAAAAGGGGCATCCCTCGCTGAGGATGCTCTGCACGAAGCGTGGAGGACACACTTGGACCAACAACAGATTCTCCTGGCAAGCCGAAACAAACAGAAGCTGAAAGAGCTTATCGCGTGCTTGCAGGGCATTGACGCGACCGTTTTGACGCTCGATCATGTGAAGACCGCCCCGGAGGTAGTGGAAGACAGGGAGACTTTCCAGGAAAACGCGACCAAGAAGGCGACCGAGATTGCCCGAGCGACGGGAATGTTGACCGTGGCAGACGATTCGGGCCTCGTCGTGGAGGCTTTGCAGGGGCGGCCGGGTGTCCGGTCATCCCGATATGCGGGAGACAACGCAACGGACAAGGAAAACAACGAGAAGTTGCTCCGGGAGATGGCGAAGGTCCCGGAGGAGTTTCGCGGGGCGACATTTGTATGCGCGGTAGCAGTGGCGGACGCCAGCGGTCTGATCGGCGTCGTGGAGGCAAGCTGCGAGGGGAAGATTGCAACCGAAGAGAAAGGAAGTCAGGGGTTCGGCTACGACCCCCTTTTCATCAAGAGCGGCTACAACAAGACCTTTGCGGAGTTAGGCCCGGACATTAAGAACCGGGTGAGCCACCGCTTCCGGGCGATGGAGAAAGCCGCACTTCTCATAGAAAGGCGCCTGACCGAGAGGGAGTCGAGGGGGTAGGCCGCAAACTGAATGACGGCTTTGTCGAATGCGGCGAGAGAGCGGAAATCCCGAGTTTTATCGAGACAGACTCGCGGGGGGAACAGAGCGCGTTTGTGTGGGCAAACCCGAGGGTCGGCAGGAAAGGTGAGGCGATGAGGCAGGTTAAAATCGTTGTCGAAAAACATCCTGATGGTTATGTGGCTTATCCATTGGGACTAAAGGGGGTCGTGGTTGGGCAAGGGGACAGCTATGAAGAGGCGCTCTCCGATGTTAAGTCGGCGATTCGGTTTCACATTGATACCTTCGGGGAAGCGGACATCTCCAGGGATGAGTTCCTTATCGCGTATTGCAGGAAGTAGCTATCGTATCGCCCCGTCTTGACTCTCTGTTGCATCTTTGCATGTTAATGGAAGCGAAGAAGAATCTTGTCATCCTGGGTTCGACGGGTTCGATCGGACGGAACACGTGCGACGTGGTCCGGTCGCTCGGCGACCATTTCAAAGTTGTCGGTCTGGCTGCCAAGGACGAGGTTGAGGATATCCTTGAGCAGATTGAGGAGTTTCGGCCGCGGCTGGTCGCCCTGCACGATGTGGAGGCCGCGGAGGCGCTCAGACGAAGTGCACCCTCAACTACTCAGGTGCTGGCTGGACCGGAGGGGCTCACGAAAGTCGCTGCTCTCGAAGAAGCGGACCTTGTTGTGTGCGCGGTGGTGGGGGCGGTGGGGCTGCTGCCGGTGTTCGAGGCGCTTCGATGCGGGAAGGATGTAGCCCTCGCCACGAAAGAAGTGCTGGTCACCGCGGGCGAAATCATCACTCGGTTGGCTCAGGAGAAAGGACGCCAGATTCTTCCGATTGACAGCGAGCACAGCGCGCTGCATCAGTGTTTGCGGGGAGAGGACGTGCTGAAGGTTCGCCGATTGATTCTGACAGCGTCGGGGGGGCCGTTTTTTGCCGATAGGGAACGCGACCTCTCGCAGGTCACGCCCGCGCAGGCGCTGCGACATCCCCGATGGGACATGGGAAACAAGGTTACGATTGATTCCGCGACCCTCATGAACAAGGCCCTGGAGGTAATCGAGGCGCGATGGCTTTTTGGAATTCCGCTCGACCAGATTGACGTTGTTATTCATCCGGAAAGCATCATCCACTCGATGGTCGAGTTTGTGGACGGGGCGATGATGGCTCAAATGAGCGTGCCGGACATGCGAATCCCCATTCAATATGCGCTGACCTATCCGGAACGTGTGCCGGGGCGCACGGCGCCGTTTGATTTCTGCAAGAACAATCGCCTGACCTTCTCGGAAGCGGATGCCGAACGATTCCCTTGTCTGAGGCTGGGGCGAGAGGCGGCCGAGACGGGCGGGACAATGCCCACGGTTTTGAATGCCGCCAACGAAGTTGCCGTGGAAAAGTTCCTCGATGGTGAGATTCGGTTCACGGACATTCCCCGATGGATTGAGGCGGCGATAAGGAAGCACAACCCGATTCCGAACCCGACGATTGAGGACGTTCTCGAAGTGGACGCTCGCGTAAGGAAGGAGAAATACCTGTGACCTTTGCCGTTCTTGCTGCGTTTTCCATCGGCAGCATTCTGAACGACATTTTACTGATCCTGGCAGCCATCGCCGCGTTGGGCGTGGTGGTCATCATCCACGAGCTGGGGCATTTCATTGCCGCCAAGAAAGCGGGAGTCAAGGTGGAAGCCTTTTCGGTCGGCTTCGGCCCGAAAATATGGGGGATCAAGAAAGGAGAAACCGAGTATCGCGTCAGCCTGATACTTTTTGGCGGATACGTAAAAATGAAGGGCATGGAAGGGGAGGAAGGAAAGGAACCTCACGAGATCGAAGGGGGATTTTTCGCGGCTCCGCCTGGTCGCCGTGCCTTCATCGCGTTTGCTGCTCCGGCGATGAACGTGCTTCTCGCGCTGGCGGTGTTTACCGTGCTCTGGCTCACCGGGAGAAAGGTTCCCCAGGAATATTTGACCACCAGTATCGGTTACTTCGAGGAGGGCAGTCCGGCGAGAGAGGCGGGACTGCGGCCGGGCGATACGATTGTGAAGGTCAACGACAAGCCCGTCTACGAGTGGAAGGACGTGCTGTTCGGGGTTGCGTTCAGCCGAACCAACCCGGTTGTTCTGACGGTCAGGCGAAACGACTCCACCATCGAGAAGGAGGTGCTTGCGCAGTGGGATAAAGCAATGGGCATTCGGATGCTGGGGATACATCCAAGGATGAACCTTCTGGTGGGCGACGTCGAGAAAGATTCCCTCGCGGAAAAAATCGGGCTGAGAAAAAAAGACAAATTTGTCTCCCTCGCTGGCGAACAGATTTATCATATCGGGCAGTTCAAAGAAATCCTCAGGGCGAACATTGGCAAGCAAGTCTCACTCGTCGTCGCGCGCGACCAAGATGGCTCAAGGAACCTAACCCTCAGGTTCATTGTGCCGTCTCCTGACGAGGGGATCACGGTGACATCTGTGGGGAAAGGCTCCGCCGCCGCAAAGGCCAGACTGAGAAGAGGGGATGTTGTTGTCGCCGCGAACGGGCAAAAAGTCACCACCGTTGCGGCCTTGAAAGAGATTCTCAACGCCCATGCCGGGCAAGAAGTCAGGCTACGTGTCTTGAGGCCGGAGAAGGGTAGTTTCGCTCCAAAGCTGACGGCTCCCGGACAGGATGAGGTGCTTGGGGCGCGACTCGAGGAAGCCTTTCCAGTTCTCGGATTCATCCCCGACACAACCTATGGACTCAAGCGAGAGGACCCCTTTTCCGCTACGTTCTCGGTGATCGAGAATGTCGTCAAGACTCTCAAGGGACTCGTGACGCGTACGGTTTCAGCCAAGGGTTTGAGCGGCCCCGTGGGGATCATCGGCTGGATCGCGAAATCCATCTCCATCTCTCTCACGGCGTTCCTGTACTTCATCGGTTTTCTGAGCGCTAACCTCGCGGTGGTTAACCTCCTGCCGATCCCGGTGGTGGACGGAGGACACATCATGTTCTGTGCCGTGGAGAAGATTCGAAAGAAGCCGATTCGTCAAAAGGCCATGACCATCATCGTCAATGTCTTTGTCGCACTTATCGTAGGTTTCTTCCTTTTCGTGACATGGAATGACATTAAGAGGTTTCTCGGGGGGGCTTCCGAGAGCACCGAGGAGAAGGTCGTTACACTGCGCGTGCCGGAGACGGGGGTTTCGGTTCCTCCGGAGAGCGGGGGAGTTAAGGAAGGACAGCCGTAAGGGCTATGGTTTCCCCGTGTACCGCCGGCATCTTGTCCCGCCATGGCGGGAGGGCATCCTGCCCCCGGATGTGAGGGCGAGCCTGCCCGTTCACGCACGCTGGCGTGTACCACCTGCGGGGCCGGACAACGCGGTCTCATCTAAACTCTGCTGCGCGGCCAGGGACGCCCTCACGATTGCCGCGCCTTGCGGGGCGACGTCACACTTTTGTCGGGGCCGAGCAATTCTGACAGGACGAAGTCCTCAGGCAGGTCATCCAGCCCCAGAGCTTTCCTCGCCGGACCCAGAACGTAATGGGAGCCGGTCACGCACACAAACGAATTCTCTGACGGGGCCTCCACCGTGTGCTCAATGGCATCTTCCACTTTCTCGAACCACTGGACTTTCTTCTCCGGGGCGATGAACGCGGCGACCTTCCGCAACTCGCTCACCGGCAAAGCGCGCGGACTTCTCGGCTCGGTGAGGATGACGTTGTCGGCGATAGGGAGGAGGATTTCGCACATCTGTCGGTAATCTTTGTCTCGCAAAATGCCGATGATCAGGGTGAGGGGATTGTCCGGGAGAACCTCGGAAAGCGTTTTGACCAGAGCCCTACAGGCATGGGGGTTGCAGGCAGCATCAAAGATGAACGACGGCTGCCCGGAAACAATCTCGAATCTACCGGGGCACCGGACGTTTTGGATTCCCTCGAAGATGCGCTCGCGGGGGATGTCGAATTCACGATGTTGAAGCTCCTCGCAGACCGCCGCGGCAAGGCAGCAGTTCGCCGCCTGGTGCGGCCCCAGCAGGGGGAGTTTCACCCCACGGTATTCCCCCCGAGAGCTGGCAATGTCGAATTCCTGGAACGGGAGAGAGAGTCGCCTGTTCCGAAACCGGATGTCGCGGCCTAACAGTCGCACCGTCGCCTTTTTCTCGGCGGCCTGCGACCGGATCACCCGCAGGGCGGCCTCATTCTCCTCCCCGACGACAACTGTGGAGTCTTCCTTGATGATTCCGGCTTTCTCGCCAGCGATATCGCCTATTGTGTTGCCCAGGTGTTCCGTGTGCTCCAGTCCGATGGTCGTAATGACCTGAATTGCGGAGGGAATAGCGTTGGTCGCGTCGAGTCGCCCCCCCAATCCCGTTTCCATAATAGCGATGTCCACCTTCTGAGCGGCGAAATAGTCAACCGCGAGCGCCGTAACGATTTCAAAAAAGGTCGGATGAGTGAGTGAAGTATGTTTGGACATCTTCTGAATAGTGGGCAAGAGCCTGGTCAGATGACGGCAGACGGCCTCTTCGCTGATCATCTCGTCTCCGACCCTGATTCTCTCTCGGAAGGAGTGAATGTGCGGCGAGGTGAAGACACCGGTCGTGTATCCGGCCCGGGTCAGGATGGAATTGAGGAGCGCACAAACGGAGCCCTTGCCGTTCGTGCCCGCAACATGAATCGCGAAAAACTCGTCCTCCGGGTGACCGAGTTGCTCGAACAAATGCTTTGTGTTCGCCAACCCAAGCTTTGTCCCGAAGAGGCGAACCGAATAGAGGTATTTTATCGCGTTTGCGTAGTCCATACTCGTACCGCAGGCGTCCCCGCCTTCCCTGTTCTCGGTTCCGGATTGCTCACTCGGCGGTAGCGAAGCGTCACAGCAATCCGAAATCGAAAATCCGAAATCCCAAATCGGGTGCAGGCGTCGCCGGGGTGGGTGTATGTCTGAGTGGTTCATGCCACCACCCCTGAAGAGCATCTTTCGGACTCTCCGATGAGGTGGCATGGGCATCTTGCCCATGATTCACGGGCCGGAAGCCCGTGCCACTCCCAAGGCTTGACGTCCGATCTATGGGCGCCGGGCTTTAGCCGGCGCCTTCCTTGTTAGCCACGGGCTTCAGCCCGTGGGACACCGATGCCGCGGGTTCCTCCTGAGCAGGCTTCAGCCTGGCTTCTCGATGAAGGGATTCATCCGTGCCACATACGCAGCCACG
Source organism: bacterium (assembly GCA_030691545.1). Classification (GTDB taxonomy): domain Bacteria; phylum Auribacterota; class JABMQX01; order JABMQX01; family JABMQX01; genus JAUYEE01. The sequence goes on from JAUYEE010000268.1 coordinate 16,165, forward strand.
CCCTGTCGCCGCCTGCGTGGTTTTACCTCCACACTTCCCGCGAACGTTGTGCACGCTCACTATGGACCAACGCTACCACGCGCCGCGAACCCGTTCAATCCATTTCTTCGCGGATCGGTCAGGAAGCGGTCTAAGGGGGTAACCCGCCGTGGTCAGCGCGAGCGCTCCAGAGAAGGAACGCCTCACGCAAAGGCGCAAAGACCGCAAAGAGGTAAACACGGAGTGCGAGGGGGGGCACTCAGCAGCAACCGGATAGGAAAGGCTGAATAGCTCCCTCACCATGACAGAATGGACCCGCTTGCCCCGTCGGCCGGAGGAAGCGTAGCCCCAATACCAATCTGCCATGAGAACCAACAGGAAAAGACCCCTGAAAAACCCATTACTCGCACAAGCTCCTAGCCCAACACAGACTCAAGGCTCGCCCTAAACAGATTCTCGTCTTCGTTGTTATAGAAGGGCACGCCGACCAAACGATACCTCTTGTCTTCAAGCGTCAACCGCTTACCGTGAAACTCGGAAGTGACTTCTTTCAGGAATGTCTCTTTCCAGCGGTCGTGCTCTGTGATGTATCTCGCCTTTGGTTCGATGAAAAGTTGATAGATGAGAAACTCGCCGCTCTTCTGGCGCAGGAACAATACAAAATCCGGTTCGAAGCGTTGGCCATCGGCAAAGTTGTAGATCGCAAAATGCCCTTCGTTGCGCAGCAGATAGATCTGCTCGTATTGTGCCTGCAGTTTTTGCATTTGCCTGTCGAGCATACGGACAAAAGCCTTTTCCTCGGTCGTGCCGTAAACCGTGTTGAAGGCAAACCAATCTTTAGCAGAAACGAAATGCTCAAATTGGGGGTCTTCTGCGGCGCGAGGATTTTTCGCGTCGAATTTGAGGATCTTGTCGTTGAACACTTCCCGCACCCAGTCGCGCCTGAAGTCCCGCGTGCCTTCATACTCCGTGATCTGCTGGCGAATCTCCGCCTCGATTTGATTCAGCAAGCCCACCGTGGCGCTGAGTTTCTCAAGTCGGTTTTCGTCCAATCCGTACACGTCCCCCTGAAAGGTGATTTCCAGCCCGCCAAGGTAGTCTTCAGAAGCGATGAGTTCGCGTGTGGAGGTGAGGTCGGGGAAGTACCGTTTCAGGGAGCAAAAAGTGAAAAACGGGCTACGGGCAATGGCGCATTCGACAATGTTTTGCTCGATGTCCTTCACCTTCACGTCCACACGGGCCTCATCTTTGACCAGCTCATCCTGCCGGGCGTGCTCCAGGGCGACCGTCGCGCCGCCATGACCCGTGGCGATCACGTGGGGGTAGTTTCGACTTTTCACACACAAATCGGCACAGGAGCTCACACGCTGATATTCTTTGGGCTTGCGGTCGTTTAGACAGGCGTAT
>JAUYEE010000185.1 GCA_030691545.1 bacterium
GGCCCTCGTGCGAATCAAGGCGTGCGGGATATGCCAGACAGACTACTGCGCCTACACGGGCGCCAGAATGAACTGGAATCCCGGGCAAATCGTCGGCCACGAGATGAGCGGCATCGTCGAGGAGGTCGGCCACGGCGTCAAGAGCTTCAAGCCCGGAGATGAGGTGATTGTCTCGCCGGCGAGCTTCTGCGGAGAGTGCGAGTACTGTCGGAGCGGCCTTCAACACTATTGTCCGAACGGCGCCGTCATTGGCGGCGACGGTTTCGAGAAAGTTCTACCGGGCGGGTTCGCGGAGTTCGTGCGGGCGCCCGTGCAGACGCTCCACAGAAAACCGCAGAACATCTCCTTCCCGGCAGCGGCCATTACGGAGCCTCTCGCGGGCTCTTACAAGGGTTTGATTGCTTACACGCAGATGACCATCGGTGAAGATGTCGTCATCATCGGAGCGGGCGCGATGGGACTGCTTCTGACCCAGATCGCCCATGCGGGGGGCGCCGGAAATCTGATTCTGATAGACATCGCCGACTACAAGCTCGGGTACGCGACGAAATGTGGCGCCACGCACACGATCAACTCCCGAAAGGAGGACCCGAAGAAAGCCGTTGCGAACATTCTCCCGAAGGGCCCGGACATCGTGTTCGAGGCAGCGGGGGCGCTCGAGGCGGCGGAGCTGACGTTCGCACTGTGTCGGCGAGGCACAAGAATCAACATGTTTGGCGTCATTGTTCCGGGGACAATCCCCGTCTCCCCGGCAAGAATCCATTTCTCTGAAACGCGCATGGACGCCTCCTTCTCCGTGACGCCGAAAGTGATGATTAAAGCCATTGGCCTGATGGAAAAGCGGCTCGTGGATACTGAGAAAATCATCACCCACCGTTTCCCGTTGAAGGAGATTCAGAAGGCGCTGGACATCATGGGAACTGTCGAGCGCATCAAGATCGTTGTCGAACCATGACGTTGCGGTGAATCCCTTAAAGGCCAGGGGGTTGCCTTTACAGAAGCCAACGGCCGGGATAGGGAAGGAGCGAATAAAAATCGTTGGAAGGTCTTGACAGTGGCACGCCGGCGCGATATGTTCATAGTAGGCTTGTTCCGTGTCTTAAACACGCGGAGACGGGTCCCGTTGTTCTAACCAGCGAAGGCGCTTTCATTCCTCTCCCGCCCAAAAAAGGAGATGCAACGATGAGACAGGCAAGGAAAAATGGGTTCACTCTCATTGAGCTACTCGTGGTGATTGCGATTCTTGCCATCCTGGCGGCACTGCTGTTGCCGGCTCTTCAGACCGCAAAGGAACGAGCAAGAGACGCCACCTGCAAATCGAACTTGAAAAACATTGTGAACGGGTTCTTCACGTTTGAGTCGGAAAATGGATTTCTCCCGGCCGCAGGATGGGCTGGTCGAAATGGCGAGTTTGACTGGACATGGGGAGGCAATGTGGTTTCGGTTCCGACGACGGACCCCGCCGTGTGCCAACGGATCCACATCGAGGAAGGCGCACTGTGGCCTTATGTCATGGGACTGCCCCGTGTTGGCGTATACGGAAGCGCAACCAGGGGCATGCAAGACGAATGGTACGCCTCTATCGGTTCCAACCCTTACTTGTGCCCATCCGCCGGGCCCGTGGGAAGAAAACGCGGCCTCAGTTACTCCATGAACTACTACCTAGAGGACCCGCCGGGGGGACAGCAACCAGGTATCAAGGGACTGAAGCTATCGCAGATCCGCAGCGATTCCAGAACCATCCTCCTGGTTGACGAAAGCGAGCAGACCCTCAATGACGGTCTCTTCCTGCCCACGGGGCACGAGAATGACGTGCAGAAGCTCCACTTGAAGCACGCGGGCGGGGGGAACATCTCCTTCTGTGACGGGCATGTCGCGTGGATGGAAGGAGGCAAGCTTATGGAAATCATGAACGGCGACTCGGAGTACTGGCGACCGGATCGGCTATAACAGAGGAAGATGGAGAGCCGCTGGCGGAGTGTCGCTGGCGGCTCTTTTTTTGCGCGGGATAGGCGATAAAAAAGCGAAACTTATGCTTGACTTTCGCTCTATGTTCGCCTATATAGGGGAAAATAAGAAATCATACCACGTTCCCCTATACCTCGGTGCAAACGTGAAGAATTTCGCTCACTTGCACGTTCACAGTAACCATAGCCTTCTATCCGGGGCGAATACGATCGAGGAAATCCTCCTCGTCGCCGCGGAGGTGGGGATGAAATCCATCGCCCTGACCGATACGAACGGAATGTACGGCATCGTCCCTTTTTACCAGATGGCGAAGGCGGCCGGAATCAAACCTATCCTTGGCACGGAGATTGAGCTTGAAAACCAGTCGGTCGTGCTTCTGGCGAAAAACTGGACGGGCTACAGTTCTCTCTGCCGGGTCGTCTCGAAGCGGCATTTCGACGACGATTTTCCTCTGGACCATAATCCCAGCAAAAAGCAGCTCGTGAGGCGAGAGCTTTCCGAGAGAGAAAAAGTCGCCGCGGAGGTCGCTAAGCTCGTTGAGCTTCTGGAGGTCGCCAAAGATATTTTCATTCTCGCCGACGATGCGGAGGTTCTCTCCGCTCTGTCCCAGACGGATGCCCGAGAAAACCTTTATGTTCGCCTGGAGAACTATGGGGATTATCAGAGCGTGAAGAAGTGCCGGGAACTTGCAGGACTCGCCCGGCGGCTCAATCTCCCTGTCGCAGCAGCCAACGACGTGCATTTCGTCAAGCCGGAGGAATACGCCATTCACCGCCTCCTCTCCGCCATCAAATCCAACACGACACTTCACTCTTTCTCCGACCATCAGACCGCTTCCGAGAAATCCTGGATGCGAAGCCCGCAGCAGATGTCCCTCCTCTTTCAAGATTTCCCCGAAGCGATAGCCAATGCAGAAAAAATCGCCTGCGAGTGCAGCGTTGACTTACAACTCGGGCGGATAAAACTGCCGGTCTTCCCCGTCCCCGATGGGGAAACACCTTTTTCTTATCTCCGAAGGATTTGCTACCGGGGAGCGGAGAAGAGGTACGGCGGCATCACCCCGGAGGTTCGCCGGCGCCTCGAGCACGAGCTATACATCATCGGGAAGTTAGGCTACGCGAGCTACTTCCTCGTGGTATGGGACATTGCCCTGTATGCCTACCGCAACGGAATTCCCTCCGTCGGAAGAGGTTCCGCTGCCAACAGCATCGTTTCTTATTGCCTGGGGCTTACCCACGTCTGTCCAATCCGGCACAAGCTTTTCTTCGAGCGTTTTCTCAACTTAGAAAGGAAAGATTGTCCCGATGTGGACCTCGATTTCTGCTGGAGGAGGAGGGATGAGGTCCTGAACTACGTTTACAAGAAGCATGGGGAAGACAGAGTCGCAATGATTTGTACCTTCAACACGTTCGGGTTGAGAGCCTCCATACGCGAAGTGGCGAAGGTCATGGGGCTTCTCAACGACGAAATCAGCAACTTCACGAAACGCATCCCCCATTTTGATTTTGGCTGCATGGAGAAAATCGCCGAGGAGGTCCCCGAATGCCGGGAACTCTCCGTGGATACGGAGCCCTGGAAGAGCATCGTCAGAATGGCCTCCCGGATCGCAGGATACCCCCGCCATTCGAGCACCCACGCTGGCGGAATCGTCATCGCTCCCTCGCCCATCACCGATTTCATGCCCCTTCAATACGCCGCAAAAGGACTGGTCATCACGCAGTACAGCATGAATCCCGTGGAGGACATGGGATTGGTCAAGATTGACCTCCTGGGGCAGAGGTCTCTTTCCGTCATCGCCGATGTTGTCGAGAAGGTCCGGCAAAAACACGGCGTCCGGCTGAAGATGAATGAGCTGAAGGAGGGCGACCCGAAAAGCATCGAACTCTGGCAGAAGGCAAAAACTATCGGCTGCTTCCAGATCGAGTCGCCCTCCATGCGGGGACTCCTGCGGAAGCTCCACGTGGACAATATGGACATCCTCATCGCCGCCAGTTCCCTCGTCCGCCCCGGTCCCTCCGACAGCGGAATGACCAAGGTCTTCATTGACCGGTACAACGGCAAAGAGCCGGTCACTTACCTCCATCCTGCCCTTGTGCCGATTCTCAAAGACACTCTCGGCATCATGGTCTATCAGGAGGACGTCATCAAGGTCGCCAATAAAATTGCCGGGCTGACCTTCGGCGAAGCGGAGATGCTGCGCAAGAGCATGAGCAAGAAACGCGGCATCGAAGCCATCGCTTCCTACGAGGAACGATTCGTTTCCGGCGCCATTCGCAGGGGACTGAACCCTGACGCGGCAAAGGAACTGTGGCGGCAGCTCTCCGGCTTCGCGGGCTATGCTTTCTGCAAGGCTCACAGTGCTTCCTATGCCTACGTCTCCTATCAGGCAACGTATCTGAAGGCTCATTTTCCGGTGGAGTTCATGGCGGCGGTTCTGGCGAATGGGGGAGGATTTTATCATCAGGGCGCTTACGTCAGCGAGGCCCGCCGCATGGGCCTGCGAATTCTCCCGCCGGACGTGAATCACGCGGAGATGAATTTCACGGGCGAAGACGACTGGATACGAGTCGGGCTGAGCCAGGTGAAATCCCTGACCCAGAGAACCGCCCGCTCCATCCTTGCTTCCCGGCAGCGGGGACCTTATACCTCCCTCGCCAACTTCTGCGCGAGAACCTCGGCAATCCTCACCGAAGTCCAAAACCTCATCCGTTGCGGCGCCTTCGACAGCTTCGCCTTGACGCGACCTCATCTCCTCTGGGAAGCCGACCTGATTTTCGGGGAGAGGGCTTCCGCGTATGGGTACTCGCGTTTCGGAGGACGATTCTTCGAGGAGCGCCGCGGCATGGAGGACGCCGATTTGTTCGGCGGAATGCTCACCCCGTGGAACGGCAGCGGAAAAGTCCGCTCATCGGTTGGAAGTGTGCGAGTTGCCGAGACAAATTCTCAACCCTCTGAGCCTCAAGAGGGGACTCATTGCCTGGTTGCGGAGCCAACCCGCACGCCGCAATTCGACGATTATTTCACCGAAAAGAAGATTCAGAACGAGATGGAAATCCTCAGCTTTCCTGTTACGGCCCACCCCATGAGCCTTTACGAAGCAAGACTCCGCAAGCTCGGCGTCATCCCGGCGAAGGACGTGTCCCATTACGTGGGCCGGACGATAAGAGTGGCGGGGTGGCTGGTCACCACGCGTCGCGTCACCACCGTCAATAACGAGCAAATGCGTTTCCTCACCCTTGAGGACCTTACCGACGTCATCGAGGTTGTCCTCTTCCCCAAAACCTATCGCAAGTACGGTGCCCTTATCCAGAGTTTCGGTCCCTACCTCGTCAGAGGGAAAGTCGAAGACGACAACACCCACTCCACCCTCACCGCCAATCACCTTGAACTCCTCTGACCCTTTACCCAATAGAGCAAGCCCAGAATCTCCGGGTGTGGCTCAATTATAGTGGCATCGGATTATTGCGCCCCTACAGGGCTTGGATGATTGGATTCGATTGGGACCCAGGGCGTTGCCCTGGGCTATAATATTGCGCCCTTTCAGGGCTTGGTCCAAGAGAACATACGAAGCCCCAACGGGGCGAAATACCTTAGCCCAGGGCAACGCCCTGGGAAAGCCATGCAGCCTAACCTCCCAAAGCCCTGTAGGGGCGTAATAGAGACTTACTTCGTACCGAGTGTCCTCCCCCACCGGCACTCGCGGCGGGCCCTTGCCACTGAAACCCAGCCACACCCAAATCTCCTTTCACTCCCCACGAAAGGTGCTAAAATAAATATGATCGACGTGTCACAATAATACTGCGACCGTACCTCAGAGGAGCAAAAATGCCGCCGCGAATCGTCGTCATCGGCAGTATCAACATGGACATCGTGATTCACGCGGAGCGCTTGCCGCGAGAGGGCGAGACTGTCATCGGCTCGGACCTGCGGTTCTTCCCCGGCGGGAAAGGCGCCAACCAAGCAGTCGCTGCGGCGCGTCTCGGCGCCGAGACATTCATGGTCGGGCGAGTCGGAAAGGACAGCTTCGGCGAACCTCTGCGCTTGGGCTTGCTCCAGAACGGCATCAAGTGCGACCACGTCATCGCCGACGAAAACGCCGCCAGCGGTACGGCGCTCATCATTATCAACCCGCAGGGAAACAACAGCATCCTCGTCGCTCCCGGCGCCTCGCTAAACGTTTCTCCCGCCGACGTGGACTCCGTCGCTGAGCTCATCCGCCAGGCAGATGCACTCCTCATGCAGTTCGAGATTCCTCTTGATACCGTTGCCTACGCGGCGGAGCAGGCGCAAGCCCACGGCGTCCTCACAATCATTGATGCCGGTCCCGCGAAGAAATGTCCGCCCGACCTGTTGACGAAAGCGGACGTGCTCTCGCCGAATGAAACCGAAGCGGAAGCGCTCGTCGGTATCCCGATCACAGACCTGCCCTCCGCAGAAGAAGCCGCTCGGAAGTTCTTGGAGCTTGGAGTGAAAAACCTTGTTCTGAAGCTGGGGGACAAGGGCTGCCTCGTCGCCCAGGAGGGATACATTTTCCATTGCCCTGCGTTTAGAGTTTCGCCTGTGGATACCACGGCTGCGGGGGATGCCTTTACTGCCGCCCTCGGCGTCGAGATGGCGAAAGGTGAGCCATTGGAACGAGCTGTTCGGTTCGCGAACGCTGCCGGCGCCCTCAGCACCCTCAAGCCCGGCGCCCAGCCCTCCATGCCGACCAGGGAGGCGGTTCTCGACTTCCTTCGGGAAAGAGACGCTGGCTGATGACGCCACACCATCGCCCAAAACCAAGACGGGAATTCAATGAAGGTCAAGCTCTCTGCCTCCGTCATCTGTGCTGACCTCGCTGACCTCGCTTCCCAGATCAAGGAGCTTGAGGAAGCGGGCGTGGACATGTTGCACTTCGACGTCATGGACGGGCACTTTGTCCCCAACCTCGGCCTCGGCCCCGTTGTCATCGAATGGGTGAGAAAGGTCACCTCCCTTTCGTTCGAGGCCCACCTGATGATTGCCAACCCCGGAAAGTATATCGAGCGGTTCGTCGCCGCCGGCAGTCAGATTGTTGCTCTTCACATCGAGACCGTGGATGACTTTCGCCGGGCAACTGGCAGACTCCAGATGCTCGGCGCCTCACCCGCCGTTGCCATCAACCCGCAGACTCCCGTGGACCGAATCGAGCCTCTCCTTGAGGTAGTCTCGCAGGTCCTCGTCATGACAGTTCAGCCCGGCTTCGCGGGGCAACCGCTCATCAGAGAAACTCTTGCCAAGATCGGGCGAGTCCGAGATGCCATCGAAAAGCGACGCCTCAACGTTGACGTCGCCGCAGACGGCAATGTCAGCTTCCAAAACGCCCCCGCAATGGTCTCCGCAGGCGCCAATCTCCTCGTTTGCGGCACCTCGAGCATCTTCTCACCGGGTCTCACCACCTCAGAAGGGGTGAGGCAACTGCGGGCAGCCCTCGCCCGACCGCCTTCCTCCCTTTGAAAACCCCATCCCCTTGCGGCCGCTCTTGCGTCCACCCTTGAGCAAAGAACAGCCAGGACACGGGCGCTGTCTTCTTCTCGGTTCTGTGTCCGACTACTGTCCGACGATGCGATAGTATCCTCTCTTGTCCGCCGGAATCGGCAAGTAGAAGCTGGTGTGCGTGAAGGGTCCCGCAATCTTCGTCCAGCCTCCCCCCGGGTCCGTCGTGTACTCCACCGAGTACTGTCCCGGACCAAAGCTCGTCCAGCTTACCCTCACGTAGCCGTCCTCCACCGTGATGTCCGGACGCGGGATCTCCGGCGGCGCCTGCACGCCGGACACCCGAACTTTGTCGAAGGCGAACCAGTAATCGTACTCCGCATTGAAGAAGTGGAACCTCAACTGAATCTTCTTCCGGTCGTACGCCGACAGGTCAAAGACCTCCGGGTCGCTCAACTCCGGCGGGTCTGCGGTAGGATCAACATCGGACGTGTCTAAGTGCAGCAGATTCGTCCAGTTACTCCATCCGCTTAGCGGGTCGAATGACCGAATGTCCACCTCAGCGTCCTGCGTGTGGTCCACATCGTCGTAGATGCGGTAGTTCTTGTTGAAATTCAGCCGCAGCTTCGTCCAGAACCGGTCGCCCACCTCCGGAGAAATCATCTCTTCGTCGAGCAGAACACCCTCCCCTGACAGCTCGCTGTCGGAGATCATGTATTTGTTCTCCATCCAAGCGATGTTCGCGGGCTCGGTGCCCAACGGCGGCCCCTCGGTGGGCCACAGCGTCCACGAACCCGCAGAGTTGGTTGTGGTGCCGCGGCTCCACTTGCCCACTGTCGGGCTGAACACATCCGCGGTGCTCGTGTAGTTGTCGAAGTTGTCCTCCCAGATGGTCAGCCTTGTTGGCGGAGCTGCGTTCCACAAAATCGCTATAGTGTCGAAGTTGAGCTGCCCGGAAACCGACTTTACTCTCAACGTGTGTACGCCTGCCGTCGTCTGAATCTGATCCTCCATCAACGCCCAGGTGAAGATGTTCCAGTCGGCCGTGTTGTAGCTCACTGTCCCAACAAGGGTCTCGTCCCAGAACGCTGCCAGCATCCCGCCGCTTGGGGCCGCCACGCGGAACTCGAACTTCACCCAGCCCGCCTGCGGCACGTTGAAGCTGTACCGATACCAGCTCCCCGGAACGATCCCCGAGATAACCGTCGCGAATACCCCGGGATTGTCGGCTTCCTCCACGATTATGATGCACACATCGGGGCGATACTCAGGCGGCCATGGCGGAGCGGGCGGCCCGCACTCCACGCCGGGATGATAGAAGTCGTACTCCGCGGGTGTCCCAATCGTGTCAGCGTCTGGCGCTTCGATGGGCGGCAGGGTGACCGCGGCCGTCCACGGAAACAGCCCGCTGTCGTAGTTGAAGTCCTCCGCCTGGCGAATCTCCATCGTCGGTATCGAGACCTGCGCCGTCGGCCGAGACAGCGGACCCTCGTCGTTCGCCTGGTTCACCGCCGACACCTCGACGCATAGGTATCACCCGGCAAAACCCACTTGTCTGTGTAGCTCGTGCTCTCGGTGCTCCCAATCAGCTCGTACGGGCCGCCGTTGACGCTGCGATAGATATTGTAGCTCGCTGTCCCTTCCGTCACCGGAGCACTCCAGCTCAGATGGGCAGCCTGCAACATCTCCACGGTCACAAACCGTGGCACCGTCGGGAGCGGGTAAATCACGTTTTCTCCGTAGATGTCCGCGACCGTTGTTCCGAATGTCAGCGTCCCGCAAAATCTCAGAGCCTGAGTGGTCTCCGCAGGGACCGTCAGCCAATAACTCAAGGTTTGGTTCTTCACATTCGGTCCCGTGAGGACCCACCAAAGCCTGTCGGGCGGAACGATCGTGGCTCCCGGAGCCTGAATCCAGACGTCTGGCGGTGTCCAATGGGGGATGCCCGAAATGCTCTCGGTGATCGTTACGCTGCTCGGGGGGTTATTCGGATTCACTTTGATCGCCAGGTCCACCCGCACTTTCTCGCCCGGTTCGAAGGAATCCGGCAGCGACCGCGACGCGTAAACATCGGTGAGAATCAGCGATGGCCCCAACGAGTACAGCAGGTCGGGGAATGGCACGTCGCTTGGGTCCGTGATTCCCACGGCGAACCAGGCTCCTCCGCCTGCCTCCTCGTACCAGCCCGTGACGACGTTGAGACCCTTCTTCAATCCATTTCCGTCTGCCACAAGACCATATTCGACCTGGTCAACGTTGGTATCCCAGGCGTCCCGCCTGAGAACGATAGCTCCGTTGCAGAACACCCGCACTTCGTCCTCGTTGCGGACGTGCCACCGCACGTCCCTGTACTCCGGGGAAAGGATGTAAACGTTGTAATGCATCTGGAACTCGTCCAGACCTGTGTTGCCGAAAATGCCGGTGTTCGAGAACACCGGTGTCCAGACCATCGGGTTGCGGCTCACCTGAACGCCCGTCCCCGTGAAGTCGAACTCCAGACCCGGATATGGCCGAATACTCCGGACCCCGCCAAACGACTCCAAAGGGTCAAACCCGGACGTGATGTTCCCCCAACTATGCGGATTTACCAGCCGGTCGGTCGGGTTCGTTCCTAAGTGCAGCAGGTTCTGGAGGTAGGGAATCGTGGCGGCGTACGTCACCGGATACGCCGGCCACGCGAGGGCGTTGCGAACCGTAACGACCACCTCGTCGCTGCTCGTGTCACCGTCTCCGTCCTCCACATCTAACCTGAAGGTCAGCTTTTCTTCGTACGCCCAGATCGTCGGGGCGATAAAGGTCACGATGCAACTTGTGCTTCCCGTCACCCCGACGTCCGTCCCGGAGGTCTGTGTCCACAGGTAGGTCGTGGTTCCCGTGGTGGTCAACGAATCGCAGCCATCCAGTGTAACCTCCGTCCCCTCGACGACCGATTGGTCCGGCCCGGCATCTGCGGTCGTCACTATGTTCTTCACCAATATGCGCACATCGCTATCCGTGTCGGTGTTGGTCCCGTCGCTCGCCTGGAGCTCAAAGACATACAGGGTATCCGCAGTCACATACGGCGCCCGGAACGACGCGATCGCGCTGGTCGGATTTGCAATCGTGATCTCACCCGGTCCCGTCCACTGATAGCTGGTAATCGGTCCCCGGGTCGAGAAGGTGAAGCTTCCGTCCAAAAAGGCTATCGGCCCCTCCGGATATTCGCCGTCCGAACCCTGAACAATCAGCGGGTCCCGTATCTGAAGCCCGAAGACCTCTAACTCCGCAATCGAAGTGAACGTGGCAGTACCGCCCGGCGTTCCGTAGATTCGGATGCCGGGTCCTCTCAGAGTGGGGATAGAAATGTCGTATCGCGTGAACGGTTGTTTTCCCTCCCGCTGGTCGGTGAAATCGTACTCGGGGTAAATCTCCCGGATGGGCGCATCCAGCCACGTCGTACCATCCTGCGTGTACTGAACCTTCAGGTCCAGGAACCATCCGCCGTCGGCGAACATCTCACCTGTGAAGTAAACGACATGGTCAAAGAAAAGCGGCTGATTCCAGAGGTAACCCCAATAGTCTTTCGCCTTGCACAACCCGTTCCAGCTATCATTGCTGTCGTTGTACCTGCCGTCGTTCGGTCCATAGGGAAACGGGGGGATACCGATCTGCGTCTTCCAGGGAATCGGCTCCAGGGGAGGGTACTTACCTCCAAGCGCTGTCGGGCGAGCGAGGTTCGGCATTGCGGTATATGCGATCCTTGCGATCAGTGTCGAAACGCCAAACTTATTTCTGGCGCGGATCGTTATGATTCGAACCTGCCCTTCGACCATTCCCTTCACTTCGTAAGATGTCTCGTCAATCATCTCGAGCCAGACAATGGTCCCGTCGAATTCCAACCCGACTTCGTAGAACTCTGCGTCGAGGACCGGGTCCCAGATAATCCGGCAGCCAAGCCCTTCTGTTCCAAGGTCCAGAGGCAAGACGTGGATATTCGTCAGCGGCCACTTCGGCGGGTTGACGGCCCTGACCATGACCTGAACCTCATCCGTAGTCTGGCCTTGGGTGCTGGGGGCGTCCACAGTCAGACGGAAGGTCAGAATAGTTCCGATCTCGAGTGCGGGCGCCGTGAACTCGACCGTTGCCTGATCCGGGGAGGGCTGCAAAGTCACGGTCGGAGTTCCTCCAACTTGATCCCAGTGGAAGCTCGTCGCGTCCGCAGGCCCGCTGCCTGTGAGAGTCACCGTCTCTCCTCCATAGACCCAGAGGTCCGGGCCGGCATCCGCCGTGCTCGGCAAGTTCTTCACCAATATCCGCACATCGTTGTCCGTGCCGGTGTTGGTCCCGTCGCTCGCCTGCAACGAGAATACGTACAAGGTGTCCGCCGTTACACGCGGGGCCGTGAATGAAGCGATGGCGCTCGTCGGATTCGCAATCGTAATGCTGGCGGGCCCCGTCCACTGGTAGCTTGTGATCGGTCCCAGAACGGAGAAGGTCAACCTTCCGTCCAAAAGGGCGGTCCCTCTTTCTGGACACTCGGCGTCAATTCCCTGGACCACCAGCGGGCCCTGGGTCTGATTCCCGAAGACCTCTAACTCCGCCACCGAGGTGAAGGTCGCACTGCCGCCCGGCGTCCCGTAGATCCGGATGCCCGTTCCCCTCAGAGTGGGGATAGAAATGTCGTATCGCGTGAAAGGTCTTTTTCCCTCGCGCTGGTCGCTGAAATCGTACTCAGGATAAATCTCTCTGATCGGGGCATCCACCCACCTCGTACCATCCTGCGTGTACTGAACCTTCAGGTCGAGGAACCATCCGCCATCAACAAACATCTTGCCGGTGTAGTAGGCGATGTGGTCGAAGAACATCGGACTGCGCCACAGATAACCCCAGTAGTCCTCCGTCTTGTACAACCCGTTCCAGCTATCATTATTGTCGTCGTACTTGCCGTCGTTGATCCCGCCGCACTGCCCGTTAACGCAGACGTAATCAATATAAACCGGGACGCCGGGCAGCACGACGCGACTGGCCAGGTTTCGCCTGGCGGTGTAGCTAACAAGCGCAACGGCGGCGGTGTTGTCCGGAGCTCCGAATTTGTTTCTCCCGCGGATGCCTATGGTCCTTGGTTGCCCCTCCGTGAGTCCTTTGACGTCGTACATGGGCACCGCGACCTCCTCGATCCACAGAATCAGAAGATTTACCTGCAACGCAACATCGTATCGGTCAGCATCTATCAGCGGGTCCCAGATGGTGCGGAATCCCAGCCCCTGTGCTCCCAGGTCTAGGGGAAGAACGTGGATATTGCTCGGCGCCAACTTCGGCGGGTTCGGGGCCAGAACCTTGACATGTACAGCATCGGTCGCTGTCCCTTCGCTGGGTGAGACGACGGTCAGCTCGAACGTTAGAAGAAAGCCGATGTCCACACTCGGTGTGTCGAACTCGACTATCGCCTGATTGGCCGAAGGCTCCAATGTGGCCGTGAACCGATCCTGTCCCGCAATCTGCATCCAGGTGAAACTTGTTGCGTCGTCGGGGCCGGAGCCGGTAAGAGTCACCCGCTCCCCTGCGAAAACCGCCTGATCGGGGCCGGCATCCGCACCGCCGGCCCAATTTAACAGTTCCAGAGCCTCGTCTTCGCTCAGAACCTGGCCATAAACCCGAACATCGTCAGTTGCGGTTGTGCCTTCGCCTTCATCGAAGGTCCAGTGTCCGACCAGCTCTTCGCGGATGTCCGCATACGCCACTCTGAACGCCAGCGCGAGGAGAATGAATTGTAGAAAGACGCAGCATTTTGTTGTTCTTTTCATCTGTGCCCCTCCCATCCTGTTCGTGGGTGAATTTGTAGCGCAGGCGTCTCGCCTGCATCCAACATTGGTGGTAAGAATTCGTTTCGAGCGGGGTGGAGTTGTGCTTGACCATCCGCCCGGCATGTTTGCATATCGCGAGAGGTTCGCACCGAGCCGCCTGACTGACTGAGAGGTGTACTTCTTGCGATTTCTTCCCAGGCCGGAACGGCCGAGGCGGAAGGGAATCCCCGTGGAGTCTCTGGCGAACGTTCCGGGGTTTCTCTCGTGGGAAAGACGACATCACAGGGCGCAGAAACCCGATTGAAATGTTCGGCGACGTTTCCAACCATGGGTTCAGCCCTCATCAGCGGCCCC
>JAUYEE010000004.1 GCA_030691545.1 bacterium
ACGCCGCACCGATGTCAATAGAAAAAAACGCCCATAGGACAAAAATTTGTCACCCCGATTTTCCCCAAAATAAAAGCTTCTCGACGACGCCCCTCCTCAAATACCCCGAAAACCGCCCGAAAACTGACAAACATGGGCTAACTTGACATTGAAAGACCTTTCCTTGGAGATAGTTCGGATAAGCCCCGACCAAAAGCTCTGCCGGCCTTCTGCTGGGAGAATACCAGCACCCGTCGGTGCGAGCAAGCACCGTCTCTATGGTTTGGGCACTGCTTGGATGCTTCGCCTGAGATAGGACAGGGAAAGACGGTGACAATGTGGCGGAAAGCCAACCAGCAGGTTCGAACCAGGATGAGGAATAGTATGGAGGTGAATCTAAGAGCCTTCACCCTGGAAGCCGGAGAGTGGATTCTGACAAGGAATATCAGAATTCTGCATTATGAGGCTGCTTTAGTTAATGACCGCACGCTTCCGTCAGAGTACGGCGCGAAAGTCCACCAAGCACTGAAGGGAGCAACGGAGTGGAACACATTACACCGCACAGGTCGAGTACAATCGCTAAAAGACGGGCGAGGTATCTGTAATTGGTGGCACCGTTGGAGGTTGTGGAGACCTCATTTGCCCCGAATCGTGGAAACGAGTTTCGACGATTGAAGAACATGTCTTCCTGTGCACGGCAACAGGCTTCTGGAGCACGTGGGATGACCTACCGTCCCCCTTTTCTGGTAACAGCTCGCTGCAAGGCCAAGTCACATCCGGTTGGATGTTTTTTCCTCGACCGGGCAGGCGAAGCGTCACTTCCATTATGCAATCAGTCGAGGTCGATTCTGTAGAACATCCTGCGGTTAGCTGGCAAGCCGGAGTCGGCCCAGGACGTCGTGAATCCTTGCGACGGAACCGTTGCGACGCCAATCCATTGCCAGGTCGCAAGGTCGGGGCAAACGCTGACGATGTAGGTGTGTCCGGGGCGGCTGTTCCATGTGAGGCAAAATTCGGTGGGGACCGCCGTAAGGCTCACGACTCTGAGAACGAACTTATACTCGTACGCTCCCATGTCCACGATGTCAGCGCCGTCCCCGTCCCCGTCAATGATCCGCTGGTTGCCGTCGAGGTCAACTGCGTCCGACATCCAAAACTCGTTCCAGCCTGCATCAATGCAAGGTGACTCGTCCGCGAGGCGATAATCGTTGTCTTCATAGGTCTCAGGGTCGTTGTCAGGTCCATCCGGGTCAACAAACCCGGGGTCTGCGCCGCCCACCCGGGAATAGCCGGGTGCGCTCGACGAGCTGATCTCAGGGTCCCCCGGGGCGGTATTTCCCCATACGATACAATTCAGGATAGTGCCGTCGCAGGTATTCATGCCCCCGCCAACAAGTGTAGCTCGATTAGCGCAGACGGTGTTGTTATCGAGCGTGCCGTTGCATTTGTGTAGCCCAGCGCCGCTCTGTGCTACGTTTCCGGTGATGAGGTTGCCCCGGATAGTGCCGTCGCAGAAAGCTAGCCCGCCTCCTTGCCACGCAGCGCTGTTTCCCTTGATGAGGTTGTTCCTTATAGCGGCGTGGGTGGGCCTCGGATACATGTACGCAGGGTTTCCATAATACCCGCCACAGATCCCGCCGCCGGCCCCCGCCCGTCCGTTCAGGATGGTAAGCCCCGCAATGACGCATTCCTCGGTCTCAGTCCCTGTCAGAGAGATGACCGACCCGCGACTGCCCCCGTCTATTATCGTTGAGCCGACTACCTCGCGGTTTTCGAGGTCCGAGCTTCGCAGAACCACGTCGGCGCCGCCGAAAACAATGTTCTCCCTGTAGGTCCCCGGCTCCACGATGATCTCGTCCCCATCCACAGCGAGGCAGAGGGGCTTCTGGATTACCGGGGTATCTGACGGCACACGTACCACCGTCGGAGGGGGATCCCACCAGTCCAGCAGGTCCGCTCCGCGCAGGATTTCGAGACCGTCCCGAAGACCATCATAGTCGGAATCCTCGAGGTCAGCGTCCGCTTCCAGCGCGTCTTCATCGTCGTCCGAAAGGAGGTCGCCATCCGAGTCGGGAGAAGAGCCGTATTCGTAGCACCCCATGTCCACCCTCTCGCCGACGAGACGACAGTTTCCATCAGGGTCCCGTTGAGGCCATGCGAACCAGTAGTAATTGATGCCTTCGTCTGTGCAGGGTGATTCCGGACGCAGGTGGTAATCACGTCCCGCAGCGTTAACGAATTGCGGGTCGTCCGCGATGTTTGCTTCCCCCCCTCCTGTCCATCCCTGAATGCAGCTATAGCTTGGCTCATTGCACTTATAGAGCTGGGGGTACTTTCCCCCGGTGTTTCCCCAGATTATGCAGTTGCGGATTGCGCCTGGGCACTCATACAAGCCGCCCCCTGTTCCGGCCGAGTTGGCCGCGATTGTATTGTTCTGGATGTCCCCATGGCAGTCGTACAAACCCCCACCGCCGTGCTCCGCCGAGTTTCCAATGATTAGGTCGTTCTGAATCGTCCCGTGGCAACGCGAGATTCCCCCGCCATCCCGTTCAGCCGAATTCCCAGAGATCACGTTGTTCTGGACTGTGCCCCAGCAGTTTCCAACCCCCCCGCCGTCCCCAGCGGCCTTGTTGCCGGAGATGGTGTTGTTCTGGATAATGCCCCGGCAAGTCGAGAGACCGGCCCCACCTGTCGCGGTCGTCCAGCCGGCACCACAGAGGTTTCCGCTGATAATGTTGTTCTCGATCGTCCCGTCGCAATTGTACAACCCGCCCCCAACAAACTCGACGGCCGAGTTGCCGCTGATTGTGTTGCCCCGGATGGTGGTCCTGCGGCACTCATTTACCCCGCCCCCAGAGGAGTGTGCTGAGTTGTTCGTTATGGTGTTGTTCCAGATGATGTTGTCCCAGCAGTAGGACAGCCCGCCGCCGGACGACTGCGCCGAGTTGCCGGTTATCGTGTTATTCTGGATCGTGCCGTTGCATCCACACAGCCCGCCGCCCACTTCTGCGGTGTTGCCCGTTATCGTGTTGTTCTGGATCGTGGCGTGAGTGTAATCAGGGTATGTTCCCCCGAAGATTCCGCCGCCGAGGTACGCCGCCCCGTTTCGGATCGTGAAACCGGAGAGGATGCAGGATGCGTCCTCCCATCCGTCGAATGTGACGACGGAACCGGCCTGGTTGCCATCAATGACGGTGTTTGCGACGACATCCGGGTTGGTGGGATCGGTGCTTGTCAGGACGATGTTCTTGCCGTTGAAGCGGATGTTCTCCAAGTAGACCCCTCTGGCGGCCGTAACCGTATCGCCATGCCCCGTCAATCCCCTCCTGAATCTTTTTCAACGCGGTTTCCCACGACTTCCCGTCGCCCGGCGATGCGACGGAATCGTCCACGTACCACGTTGCGCCTGAAGCCGGGGCCAATACAAAAGCCACCAGACAAGTCAAGCCGATAGCAAGAATCTTCCTCATTTTCGTTCTCTTTCACATTTTGAGTTTTTTCGCTTCCCTGTTCGTTTCTGCAAATAACCGGTTCAAGACAACACCTCGGCCTTTTTGGCCAATAGATACGCAAAAAATCCGTCAATTTTCCGCGCAATCGTAAAAAAACAACGTAAGACGCTTTTGTGAGCTTCAGGCTAAGGAAGAGGCTTGCTGACCGCAGCGAGCGTTCGTGACGCCGTGCGGTGCTGCCGGGCGCAGAAGAGACGACAATCGCCAGCGACCGACCATCTTTGCACGCCGACAATCGGCAGATTGAACCACAGGGAAGCCGAGTGACGTCGTGGAAATGAGAAGTGCTGGCGCGGGCGTACCGTTGACAAAATTTTTCGAGGGGGGAGGAAAATCGTCAGGAGAATTGCGTATATAGTTCCTGTTGCGGAATGATTTTTTTGACAGCGATTCCGAAGGTTTTGATTTGGAAGGGTCGGACGGGGAGAGAATTGGTGGGTGT
>JAUYEE010000199.1 GCA_030691545.1 bacterium
CAACGCCATCTCAAAGTTGCTCAGAACGGGGACAAGCTCGCAGACGAGCCTCTCCGTGGCGTAGTTGATAACGTCAAGCCTTTCCCTCTCCTTGCGTTTCCGGAAATTCTCGAAATCCGCCTGAAGGCGGAGAAGGCGGTCGTAATACTCATCGGCGAGAGCCGCTTTCTCCCTCAGCGTTTTCAGCTCCTCCTCTGAGACTTTGACGTTCTTCGTCTTTTTGGGGCTTTTCCCGGGGGAACACTCCTTGGCCTCCGCTTCGGGCGGAGATTCACACGCGTCCCGATCCTTCCCGGAAAGCTCCGCAAGCTCCTCGTGTTTTTCAGCTTCTTGCTTGAACATGCACCAACCTCCTCGAAGCAAGCGCGCCTGACGAGAGTTGAGGCGCGGAAGTTTTACACTACATCCGACTTCCCGTTACTTTCCTACCCAGGGTCTCAGCGTCATGGCGAACGGTTCCCCGCGGCCGAAGCCGATCTTGCCGCGGCCGACGACCTCGGACAAACGCCTGCCGAGGAAAGCAGCCGCGTGCTCGACGAGGGGGATGATTTTCGAGTAACGCATTCTCATCGAGCCAATCACACCAACGGCTCCGACCGAGACGCCGTTAACCCTGTACGGACCGGCGACAAGGCTCATGTCCGCCAGTGTCTCTTCGCCCGGTCGAATTTCCTCCCCGATGAGCACAGCAACCCCATCGTTTCTCTGGCAGGAGGCGAGGACGTCCATCAGAGCAGCTCTGTCCTCAAAGAACCGCACCACGGAGAGAGCTGTCTGGGGTTCCCGCATCTCCTGTTTCTCGAACACCTTCGAGAAACCCTCTAAGTACAGCTCCCGCTTGCCGCCACTGCCGCCTGAAATCATGTACTTCAGGACGACTTCGCTGTAGAGGTGCTCTCCGGCTTGTCTTTCGGCTTCATCCCAGTACGTCTCCGAAAAAACCTCCGCGAAAGCCGGGCCTCTGAGTTTGGCGTTGAGGTATTCCTCGATCCTCCTCAGATTGAAATAGCCGACCTTTCTGCCGAGATGGATCGTATTGCTCGTGACGATGCCCAGGTCGGAAATGACCACCGCCAGAATCCTCCCCGGGTCCACTTCAACTAACCTGATTTCACGAATCACATCGTTGATGAAGTTCGGGGACAGAACGGCGCCTGCTTCGCCTGAAACCTCGGAAAGCAATCCACAGCATCTCTCAAGCAGGTTTCCGACGCTTTCTTCCGCCTCGCCGCCGAAGTCGTAATTGCTCTCGACCCTCGCCCAGAACTCGCGGGCTTCCGCATCATCAGGAGCAAGCGATTGGACAAACGCTTTGAATCCCTCCGGCGTGGGAATTCTCCCCGCCGAAGTGTGCGGCTGAACGGTCAAGCCCTGCTCGTCAAGCTGAGCGATTACGTTGCGAATGGTGGCGGGGCTTAGACCGAGCCGCGACCTCGCCAGAACCCGAGAAGACGCGACCGGGGCGCCCGTCGAGATATATGTGCTCACCAGCGCATTGAGAATCTTGTTTTTCCTCTGCTCCGCAACGTTCTTGTTGAGAGTCCTCATGGTCGTTTCCTGGTTTTGGACACCAAGGGCGTCGAGGCCAGACTTCAACCTATCTGTTATGAATCATCTCGTCTGTCTCGACCTGCCCGCACTGGCAATCACATGAGGCGACTGCCAGTTTTGCTTTATAATTTATTCCTTTATCGCAAATTGTCAACAGGAAAAATCACTGGGCGAGTTCCGCTTTTTCTCACTTTTTTAGCAGTCTCCACCAGAAATTGACAGTTTTGCCGGGAGGTGGGAGAGAGGCGATGCCCTATTGGCGCGGCAACGCAGAGTGATCGGGCAGCTTCACGCAAGGCGGCTATTCCGCTCTTACAGGGCTATTGTCTTCGATGGGTTTACCAACCCAGGGCGTTGCCCTGGGCTATGCTATTGCGCCCCGTTGGGGCTTACCCCGTGTCCACACAGAAGCTCAGAAGCAGCGTAAGAGCAATCTGCCACCGAATGGCCGCCACACCCCGACAGAGGTCAAGAGCCGCCACACGGGTCTTTCGAAGACGAGCGTCCGGATCGGCGACTCGCATAGTGGCGAAGCGCCTCAGGGGGAGGAAATCCGGTAGAAGCGGCTTGGAAAGACGTCGGCGGTCGGGTCAATCCACGAGGTGGTCTCGCCTTGAGAGGGCATGTTCGAGCCGACAAGCGTCCACGTGGCGAGGTCGGGCGAGAGATAGATGGAGTAGGTTTTGTCGGGCAGGTACTGGCTGTTCCAGGTGAGCTTCAGGTGTCCGGGTTCAGCGGTCGGCGCAACGGCGGCGATCTGGAACCTCCGAGACCCGTACTCATACGCCCCCATGTCTACCCGCCATTTGTCTCTCCCCCGCCATATCCGGAAATTCCCCGCCTTGTCCTCATTGGGCAAGTACTCCGCCTCATTGTTCCCCGCATCAATGCAAGGGGAGTCGTCGGCAAGGCCGTAGTCGGTAACGGCGAGAGATAAAACGCTGTAGCTCGGGGGGCTCGCATCGCCGTAGCACCGCAGCTCAGTGCCCGCGTTGCCGGCGATCAAGAAGCTGCCGTGGTCCTTCCAATCGCCTTGGGAATCGGCGTAGCGCACGTTCGCAAACATGTGTCGGTATTGGTTTTCCCCGCCAAACGGTTCCTTTAGCGTGAATGTCGTGACGTTACTATCGGACCCCGCAGAGACGACTTCTGGCAACTCTATCGCGGAGAATGTGTCGGCATAGACGTATATATTGCCTTCGCCCTCCCAGGAGTATTTTCCCCCCTGGATCGCGCAATACGTTGTGCGGCATCCCTGGAGAGCAGCAGCGTACCCGTTGCTAAGGATGACACAATTCATGATATTCTCATGCATCCCATATATATCCGCGGGATACTCGACAAAGATGGCGCCACTGCCTGATCCGCCGTTCCCAACGATGGTCGAGTTGACGACATTGGGGTTGGCGTGCCAGTATATGCCGCCGCCGTGGCCATACGGGGCGTCGTTGTCGCAGACAACACAATTGACGACCGCACATCCGACCCCACCTACGTGGTAAATCCCGCCGCCGTCCCCTTCGTAGGAGTAACCGTACTTCGCCCCTGCCGCGTTGTTGGAGATCATGCAGTCGGTGATCGCCACGGTTCCCCCGCACCAAATTCCCCCTCCATCCAGGCCGCCCCAATTGCCTGCAATGGCGCAGCCGGTTATCTCGCCAACCGCGTAAAACACGACGCCGCCTCCTCGCCCATACAAGGCACGGTTTTGAACGATTTCGCAATTCGTGATGTTGCATGCCTGCCCTGCGCAACCCAGGAAGATGCCTCCGCCTCCGCCCCTCCCAGCGCGATTGTTCCGGACCACGCAGTTCTCGATACTCAACTCCGAGGCGATGGCGTAGAGACCGCCTCCGGCGTGCTCCCGAGGCTCATCGTACGAGCCGGAACACTCATTCTGTTCGATTGTGCAGTCTCGGATCGTGAGTCGCGAGCGGAGGACGTGCATTCCTGCCCCTGATCGCCAGTAGTTGCGGTGGCCCTTGATTGTACAATCGCGAACCGTGACCGCGGCGGAGTCCTCAAGCCAAATCCCACAATCGGACACGTGAGACGCCGCGGGGACCGTGATGGAAAAGCCCTCGATCGAGGATCGCACCAGCCCGATGAAGGTAACGCCGATGCCGAGGCCGGTCTGTATCGCCGTAACATCCGAGCCAGCCCCGATGAGGGTCACGCCGCTCTTCATCATAATGCCCCGCTCATAGGTCCCTGGGGCCACGAGGACCGTGTCGCCTTCGGAGGAGGCGTCAATGGCGGATTGGATGGATAAGGCGGCGGTTTCCCAGGAGGTGTAAGGATGGATGTCTGAACCGGTCTTGGAGACGTAATGGGTCTCGGCGTGGGCGAAGCCAAATGTCATCGGAGCAGTAAGAAGAAGTGCAGGGAAATACACATGGAGCAATGCGGGTTTCATGACATGGTCCTCCACTATGCCCCTCTGTCCCGAGCAGACTCAATTGAATCTTACCACGCGTTGATGCACCAGACCAGTGCAATTTTTGCGATTTGGTAATTCCCAGTTATTGGCTCTGACGGAGACGTTGGAACGACACGGGGGTGGCACGGGCGTCCCGCCCGTGAGCAATCATGGGCAAGATGCCCATGCCACCTCAAAGCTCATTGCCCTGCCGTGTCCGGGTGACATTGGCCCCTCCGCCTGAAAGTCTGGCCTCAGCGATGTGCGGAGATTGAAATTGACACGGGGAGAGAACGGATTTATCTTGTTGCTGGGCTGGAAAATGACACGCGCTGGCGGCTCGGGTGTGGCTACGTATGACGGGGGATACGGATGAATCCCCCCGTCGAGAAGCCAGGCTAAAGCCTGCTGAGGCAGAAACGTGCGGTCTCGCGATACCACGGGCTGAAGCCCGTGTCTGAGGGGGGCGCCGGCTGAAGCCCGGCGGGGAGAGATTTGGCGTGGAGCCGCGGAGGTGGCACGGGCTTCCAGCCCGTGAACCATGGGCAAGATGCCCATGCCACCTCATCCGAGGGGCTGGGAGACGTGCTTCGGGGCGGCAGCATGAACCACTCAGATGTAGCCGCACCCGGTCGTTCAGGTGCGTGGAGGACCAAACCGAGACGGAAGGGATGTGAGCGTGGGCAGCAAGAAAAGAATCGTTACGCTGAAGAAGGTTTCTGATGAGCTTGAGGCGATCCGCATTCGCGATTTTCTGGCGGGCTCCGGGATAGAGAGTCAGATCATTTCGTTTCACGACAGGGCGCTGGACGGAGTGTCGCAAATCTGGTCGCAAGGATGGTGGGGAGAGGTGCGCGTCTTCGAGGACGAACTGGAGCGGGCGAAGCAGGTCCTTGCGGACCTCGAAAGCAAGGAAGCGGAGACACCGCCCGACGAGCCTCAGTGAATAGGTGCCGCACCGCCCTCATTCTAGGGAGAGGTGTCCGAGAGGCCGAAGGAACACGACTGGAAATCGTGTTCTCGTGAAAGCGAGACGTGGGTTCGAATCCCACCCTCTCCGCCATCTGATTCACGCGTCCCACAAGCGATTGAACCGCAGTAGATTGCTGCCCGCCGCAGGCGTCCACACCCCGTTAGTCCGCGAACCGCCTCAAGAAAAGAAGGCAAGTCGCGAATCCGTGAATCCCGACAGGGTTTGAGTCCGAACCCAGCCTCTTTTTCCGCCTTCGCCTTCCGGGATTTCGGTGGCGAATTCGGCGACATGATGTACTATGGCCGTTGTTTGTCAGACGGGCGGGCGGAATTGGCGAGTTTTTCAATGTTTCTGAATTTGCAGGCGAGACGCCTGCGGTACGCATGAAAGAAGGGAGGACTGTCGTGAAAAGCCATGTTGGTCTAGTCGTGGGGATTCTGGCCATGTGTTGCTCGGTAGTCCACGGAGGTGAGCCGATATTTGTTCCTGTCAAGATTGATGGGCCGGTTCACGACCCGGCGAATCACAGTTACTGGTTCGGGCCGTTCAGCGAGTGCTGTAGCGTCCTCGATGTGGATGGCGACGGAGACCTCGACATCGCCGCCGGCCGGAACTGGTACGAATCCCCCGACTGGATCAAGCACGAGGACTTCCGCGACGGAGCCGAGACGAACGGCCCGGAGACGGACGACAACAGCGAGTTCGCTATGGATGTCAACCGGGACGGGCGGCCAGACGTTGTCAGCTCGGGCTGGATGCGCATGAAAGGCGCCTTCTGGTACGAGAACCCGGGCAAGAAGGATGTGAAATGGAAAGGGACGAGGATTCATTCCGCGATAAGTATGGAGGGAGTGATTCACGGCGACATTGATGGAGACGGCGACGACGACATTCTCTGCAATCACTGGGGTCTGGTGCAAGGACAAGGAATGACGTGGCTGGAGGCGATTGACCGGGAGCCGTGGTTCGTCGAGCACGTCATCGGCACAGAGGGAGAAACTCACGGGAACGGTCTGGGGGATATCAATGGCGACCGTCGGACGGATGTTGTGACGCCGGTTGGCTGGTATGAGGCGCCCGCTAAGCCGACCGAGCAGAAATGGACATTCCACGCGGATTATAAGTTCACAGTTCAGGTGAATGGAGCGGCGGCTTCTCACCCGATCCTCATTCACGACGTAAATGAGGATAGTCGAAACGACATCATCATCGGGGCAGCACACACGTACGGTCTTGCATGGCTGGAGCAGTCGCTTGATTCCAGCGGGAGACGGAGCTTTACCCAACACTGGATCGAGACGGACTTCGGTCAGTTCCACACGATGGCTCTGGGCGATTTGAACGGCGATGGCAAGCCGGACCTGGTTACGGGGAAACGGCTCTTCGCCCACCACGGGCGGGATGTGAGTTGGCAGGAGCCGATTTTCGCGTTCTGGTACGACATCCAAGGCGGGAAGTTCGAGCGGCATCTCCTGGCCTTTAACCATCTTCCATATTACCCGGGTGAAAAGAACGTCAATCCGCCGCCGAATTTCGTCCCTGCGGTGGGCATGAAGTTGAACCTCGCGGACATGGATAAGAATGGCAGAAACGATGTCATTTTCTCGGGGAAGGGCGGTCTCTACATCTTCTACAACACAGGAGCAACGCCCTCTCCCGTGGGAAAGCATAGGTTGCCGCCAGAGGAAACGTATCCTTCGTGGCGCGCATGGTACGACTGATGACAAGTTGGGAAGAACGGAAGAAACGTCCGGCATGGAAGGAGGGCGACCGATGAAGACGGCAGGGGCCAGGAGCGCGGCTGCAATTGCGCTGTTTCTATTTATGAGTCTCGCAGAACACGGCGATGCCGGCGCCGCAGAGGAGGCGGCGAAAGCCTTCACTCTGACCCCCGATGAATATGGGATGGTGCTGAAGACGCCGGATGGGAGAACCGTTTTCCGGTACATGACCAAGAAACCCGCCGACAGCGAGTTGACAGCGAATAGCGTCTGCTGCTTCTATCCCGTCAACACGCCGTCCGGAGAGCGGGTAGTTGATTTCGCCCCCAGCGACCACCGGCATCATCGCGGCATATTCTTGGCCTGGCATTCGATGACCGGCAAGGAGAAAGCCGACTTCTGGGGATGGGGCGAATGGGCGCCAACGAAAGACCGCGTCATCCAGAACCGCAGTGTCAAGCTCGTCGAGTCCGACGCAAGCCACGCTGTGCTTGAAGTGCGTAACGACTGGCTTGTCGAGGAACGTCCGATGATTCATGAGCTGTTGAAGGTTGATGCTCGCGAGACGAAAGGGGCTTATGTCATTGACCTCGATTATCGCTTGACGCCGACAGAAGACGTGACGCTGGATCGGACGGCATTCGGCGGCTTCTGCGTGAAAGCACGAAAGGAGGGGAAAGGCGTCTATGAGAGTCCGAGCGGGGAGGTGAAACTGCCGGACCCGCATTACCTGAAGCCGGAAACGGATTGGCCGGCAGCCGACTGGTATGATTACACGATTAGACTCGATAGCGGGAAAAC
The DNA here is from genome assembly GCA_030691545.1 of bacterium. Taxonomy (GTDB): domain Bacteria; phylum Auribacterota; class JABMQX01; order JABMQX01; family JABMQX01; genus JAUYEE01. The sequence continues at coordinate 7,466 of JAUYEE010000199.1, forward strand.
GGTGGGTATCGCGGTGCTCGACCATCCGAGCAATCCACCAACGACGTGGCATAACCTCGCTCCGATTGCGATGGTCAACCCGTGCATCGTTGCCCCGGGTTCCGTCAAGTTGACGAGAGACACTCCGCTGCGCCTTCGTTACCGCCTGGTGATCCACGACGGGCCGAAGGTATTCGAGTTGTTGAAAGAGCTTTCAGACAAATGGCAGGGAGAGTGAGCGGAACCAACTACAGCCGGCAACGGCGGCGAAGCGGGCGTTCGGTATTTCCTGCGGTGGGAGACGCTCCCGGCGTATAGGGACAGACCCCGCCAACCTCCGCTGCCTGAACCAAGCATGCTGCGCCTGTACGAGTTTCGCGCGAGACCTTTGAAAAGCAATTGACTGTCGCCCACGGCAGGAGCTTCGTTACGATGGAAGGAAACGTTCGGACGGCGGAACAAGGAAAAAAGGACAGCCCGGGAGAAAGCGAGATTTCCGTCTCTCAGCTCAATCGCGACGATTCAGTCAAGCCCTGCGTGATGGTGGTTCTCGGAGCGTCGGGGGACCTCACGAGGCGGAAGCTCATGCCAGCTCTGTATCACCTCGACCGGCAGGGGCTCTTAGGAGAAAGATTCATCCTTGTAGGCTTCGCCAGAAGCCCCAAAGACGACGAGCAGTTTCGGCGGGAAATGGCTGAGGCAGTCGAAAAGCACGTGCCTGGGGAAGCTTTCTCGCAAGAGGCGTGGCGGCGGTTTTCAGCGAGGCTTCACTATCTGAGCGGCCGTTATGACGACCCGCAGTCCTACGAGGCGCTCACAAGGTTCCTCCGAGAAGCCGGCATCCCCTGCGGCTCGCACGGGCTGCTGATGTATCTGGCGACTCCACCGAGCGTGACGGAAGCCGCCCTGAATTGCATGAGGCGGTCGCTCTTCCACAAGGCAGGCGGTCGTGATAACAAATCGCGACTCATGATTGAAAAGCCCTTCGGGTGGGACCTGGCGAGCGCTCGACGCCTCAATCAGGTCCTGGGGGAGATGTTCAGCGAATCGCAGATTTACCGAATTGACCACTATCTCGCCAAAGACACAATCCAGAACATCCTGGTTCTGCGTTTTGCGAACGCCATCTTCGAGCCGCTCTGGAACCGGAAATACATTGACAACGTACAGATTACCGCTGCGGAGGAAATCGGCGTTGAGAACCGAGGAAGCTATTACGAGCAGGCGGGGGTCGTGCGGGACATGCTGCAAAGCCATGTGCTGCAAGTGCTGTCGCTGGTAGCCATGGAACCGCCCGTGGCAGGAGACGCCGAATCGGTTCGCGACAAGAAGGTGGAAGTGTTCAAGTCGGTGACCCCGATCGAGCGAGATGATTACGTCTTAGGGCAGTACCGGGGATACGGGGGCGAGCCAAGTGTGAATCCCTCCTCAACGACTCCAACATTCGTCGCTGCAAGGCTTTTCATCAATAACTGGCGATGGCAAGGAGTGCCGTTCTACGTTCGCTCCGGGAAATGTCTCGCGAAAAAACTCACGGAGGTCACGATTCAGTTTGCAAATGTCCCGCTCTGTGTTCTGAGAACGGAAGGCGTATGCCCGGTTTCTCAACCGAATCGGCTGATTATCCGTATCCAGCCGGATGAAGGAATACAACTCTCGTTTTCAACAAGGGTGCCGGGATGGGACGAGGAAACGGCTCTTGCGAGCATGGATTTTCGCTATGCGTCGTTCGGGGCACGCCTCCCGGATGCGTACGAGCGAATCCTGCTTGACGGAATGCGCGGCAACCCCACGCTTTTCTGGAGAGCGGATGGAATTGAAGCGGCGTGGCAGGTGATTACTCCACTGCTGCAAGCTCCTGGGGAAACTGCTCCGCCAGTTCTCTACGAGCCGGGGAGCTGGGGACCGCCAGAAGCCGAACATCGTAAGCGCCCGGCCAACCCATGTTCCCTGTGAGAACGATGTGAGCCATACTCCTCGGCAGATAGAGCGTATGTGTGGTATGGAGACAGAACGCATCGAGGAGGATGAAAATGCAGGGACAGGAGAAGCGGCGGGACG
>JAUYEE010000202.1 GCA_030691545.1 bacterium
CACCCTCTTTGCCCTTCCGCGTCCCTTTTCTTTTCACCTTTGCCCGCGCCATTTCCCGCTCCTGTTTTTGCTGGCCTCTCGCGCCAGAGCTACGTTTCCCCGTTCTGTCCAGTATTTCCGGAACCTTTCTGTTCCTCGCTCTCCCTTTCTATGAGAATGTCTCCGACATCAACCTCGTGTTCCGCCGAAGCAGGAGGCGGAGCAACCACATCCACGCTTTTCAGTCCGGGCACCGTGCCGGGTAGCACAAACGGAACAACTGTAAACGGGTAACGACCGCCATTGCCCTCGCGCGGCACTTGAAGGACAAAGGTTCCGTCGATCTCGGTGTTGTGACTGCCGTCTTTCGTACGTACTTCCGCCAGCAGCGGCTTCCCTGTCTCCCTCAGGCGGACGCGGCCGCGGACGATGAAGTACGTCCCCAGATTAGCTTCAATGTAATACTCTTGCCCCTCGCCAACATTGATCTGCTCATGATGCGGCAGGTAATACCCCGAGGCATTGACATAAAAGTCGCACGGTCCCACGGGAACGCTGTCGAATGAGAACGCCCCCTCAGAGTCGGTTGTCCTTCGGGGGAGCCATTTGCCTTCCCGCTGTATGGACGCATCCGCACCACCGACAGGTCGGCCGGTACGAGCGTCAACCACTCGCCCGCGAACGGAACCCATGGCGGGCAACGCTATAACTATAGACTCCTCCCCAAGCCGTACGTCCAGAGGTTGCAGCGGGAACGATTGTATTTCTGGAGAGAGCCGGACGTACCCTTCCGATGGAAGGTCTTTGTCCTCCCAGGGGATCGCAGCTTTCGCTTCGGGATTCCAGCGATTTACCTCTGCATCTGCCCACGGTCCGTAGGCGGCAAGCGGAGGGCGGGTCAGCACCGCGAACCGGCCCGGGTAAAGATCGAAGTCCCCGTGCTCCCCCAGGTACAGTCGGGAAGGTCCAGAGCAGCTCGAGTGAAAAGTGAGCCGGAACGAGACATACTGGTCTCGCAGCAGCGTACCTTTGGCGCTAACAACCTTCCCCCGGACATAGGCTTTTCCCAGCTTTACCTGCAAGCCGGAAACCGGCGTATCCTCGCTGACGGTCAGCCACTCCTCGCCCCAGTAAAGAGAAATCTCTTCCCACACCTCCGCTGTCTTCTTTTGGGCCCGAACCAACCACAGACCTGTCTTGACCGCCGAGAACGCGAAGCCCCCCTCGGAGCCGGAAAACGTCCGTTTCCGAGGAAAGACTGACAAGCCCCATGATTCGCTATCGGAAGCGCTCGGCTCCGCCAGCTCAACCACGGCAGAAGCTACCGGCCGGCCTGATTCGTCCACAACTACGCCAGCTACGGTGGTCCCCGAAGGCTCCGGTTCGGGCTCCAACCGCTTGAGATGTACGTCAATCGGAAACCCACCCGCCAGCAGAGTCTCATACTGGCCCATCCAGGGCTGAATCGGTTCGGTCACATGGACGCTGGCGAGGGCGAATATAGCGTTGTGCGACCCGCTCTCGCCATTCCAGTCCGCTCCCACGTAGAACTTTGCGTACCGTCCGCCCGAGACTGAAGGGGTCGTGGGGACGGTTTTGTATTCTCCCTTCTCGTCAGCCCGGTATTCGACGTCCGATACCGTGACCTTCGCGCCCGGGGCGAACTCTCCGGATGATCGGAAGATCCTCCCATAGAGGGATGCGGCCGGGCAAAAAGAGAGGCGCAATTCGGGCGGTTCGCTCTCTCCGATGTCTGAAACCTTGATACCTCCTCCTGAACGCACGGACGCGAAGCCTGGGATATACTCAGAATACTCCCAGTATCCCGGAAGGAGAAACAGCGTGAATTTGCCCTCTTCGTCCGATATGGACGTTTGAGCGAGCGCGTCTGGAAAAAGCCGACGAATCCCAGGGGCCTGGGCGCGTGCCACAATCTTCACGCCGGGAAGAGGTTGTTCAGTCACGACGTTCATCGTGGTACCCTCAACGCGGGTGGGCGATTGAAGATGCACGTCAACTCTCGAACCCCCTCCATCGAGAGGAACTGGGGCCTCCTCCATCGCCATCCAGCCTTCTGCTTTCGCGATGAGATAGAACGTCTGAGCGGCGGGGAGATGGTCGAAGGAAAAGCGCGCGTTAGCATCTGTGATCGTTTCCTTCTCCCACGCAGAGGAGATTCGGCAGTTGGGTGCGAGGGTGACAGAAATTCCAATGGCAGGATGATCCTCTCCAGGCCCGTAATATGCGTGACCGAAGATTGACCCTTCTTGTTCCATAAGGACTTCGATCTGCTCATCCTTTTCTCCATCGGGACGGGCCAGCAGGTACATGTCCGCCTGGTAGTACCCTTCTGCGTTCGCCTTGACCCAGTAGATTGCATTATCGAAGAGCGAGAGGGAGAATTTACCGTCCTCGGAGGATGTTGTCTCAAGGGTCTGCACGGCTTCGCCGCATTCCGAGAAGACCTTTGCAGTTACCTTCGCCGCCGGAATGGCTGTTCCGTCTTTCTTGCGGACAACGCCGGGGACAGTGCCTTCCTTCTCCACCGGCTTCGCCCAGCTCGCCCGACCCCAGAGCCAGGCAACCGTCTGTCCCACAAACGCCTTCAGCTCCATTTCCTCAATCAGCGGGCCGGGGCGGATCGCGAAGTTCCAGTGCACCACTCCCCCTTCCCCAAAAGAGATCAGCCGCATGGCCGGCAACTCCGGCCGCCGAAAGCTCAACAAAGGCAGCGCTTCATCACCCTTTGAGTAAGGAGCCTTGCCCGCTGGTCCCGTCCACTCCAGCCACGAACCCGTGGCGACCCCGGAAAGCAGAGGATGCAAAGTCAGAACCCTGACCTCCTCTGCTCCAAGCGGACTTTGCGGCTGCGGCTTCTCCGGGGCCATCAGCGTTGCCGAACGGCTCGGCTTCAATTGGAGCAACTCCTCCACCTCCCCAGAAGCACTTCCATCCTCAGGCGGCGGCATAATCAGCCATCCGCCTGACATGAGGTATTCTCTGAGTGCAACAGCCTGCGAACCGCTGAGATCACCATCCGCCGCCACCAT
>JAUYEE010000184.1 GCA_030691545.1 bacterium
CCGGCCCGAAGGGTAATGTCAAGCCTCTTCCCGCGGCCCTTTGAATTGCCTGATAAATGTGGATGAGGTGCTTGCGAGTTTGCCGGGAAGGGCGTAGAATCCCAACAAAGCGTACGGACCTCGCAAGAAATGGTCGCGATCACACCGACCGCGAGGCGCCGTGCGGGACGAAGGCGTCTGTTGATGCTGCCGGACGAGAGCATTTTGCTGAAGCTCCGGGTGAGAACACGGCTCAATCTGCAACAAGAGGAGGCGTGGGGAAGATGAACAAGACGGTGTTGAGGGGGCTGGCGGTCTTGGCGATTGCGGGTTTGTGCGTCACTTCATTTCCTGACGGAACATTCGTTCCCACTTACGAGGAGCGGGAGTACGAGGGAAGCCTCGAGCAAAAGGCACAGGAAGCTGTCATCGTTTACAGAGATGGCGTAGAAGACCTCATCTTGAAGGTGACCTACCAGGGGAAACCGAAGGATTTCGCCTGGCTCATTCCTCTCCCATCGGTTCCAGAAATTTCCAGAGCGAACGCGGAACTGTTTGTGGAGCTTTTCGCTTATGTCGAGCGGTCTATAGCGAGGGACGAGGGGTGGTCGTACAGATGGGGGAAAAGCAAGGAGGAGACGGAGGAGGTTGCTCGCGGCGTGGAGATCGTCGCAAGAAAGACGGTCGGTTCGTATGAGACAACGACAGTAAAGGAGACCACGAAAGGAGCCCTGAACGAGTGGCTCAAAACCAATGGCTACGTCGAGCTGAAAGGCGCCGAGAAGGAACTCGAGCATTACCGAAGGCTCGGATGGGTTTTTGTGGCGGTGAAAGTCCGGGATGCTCTCGCCGCGCTGGAGGCTGCGGACCTCCATCCTCTCCGGTTTCAGTTCAGGACGCGCGAGGAAGACGCGATGGTTTACCCGATGAAGCTGTCTGTCTTTCAGCGCTCGCCTTTCGACGTGAACCTGTACGTCTTCACAGACTCCCAGATCAACATTGACTACGATGAGAAGGGGGTTCTTACGAGAGGATTCTCCGCGCGATATGAAGACGACAGCTATCTCATGTGGTCGCATAGCGACATCTGGGAAGACCTGCCGATGTTGGAGGTGCGGCGGTTTTTCCTGACGAACTATCCGCGTGAAAGGTTCTTTCTGACGAACATTCAGGCTCGCCAGCTCCACCCGGCGGAAATCCGCGAGTGGCCGGATGATTTGTACATCTACCCACAATACATTTACCTGTTCGACCCTTCGACGTGGTACTGGCCGCAGTGGCTTGGTCTTTTCGGGAGCATCGCCGCCATCATTGTTATCATCGCCGTCATCGTCCGCCTTCGCCGAAAGAAAAAGACCCCGGCCGCGTGATCACTGCTCATGTACGGGGCTGCCGCTTCGGGCGGATGAGCGACTGAAGAGTATTCGAGAAGCCGAGAAGCGTGCGGCGGAGGGTGCTACCCAGTAAGAACAACTACCGTCGCGGGTCGAAGTGGCATGGGCATCTTGCCCATGACTCACGGGCTGGAAGCCCGTGCCACCTCCGTCCATCTGCGGCGTTCGCAAGTGCTATGCCGACAGGGTCTCAGACGGAGACGACTCGCCAGGGGCAGGGCGCGGTAGGAGGCCGGCGCGCTTGGCAACCTCGGGGATGATGCTCTCCCACTCGACGGTCGAGATATGCACGCCGCGCAGCCCCGTCAGCTCCCGCAATTGCTGGATAAGCTCCACGCAGACCTTCACTCCTTCCTCCTTCGGGTCGGAGGCTTGCTCCATCCGCTTGATTAACTCATCGGGGATGGACATCCCCGCGACGCTTTCCTTCATATAGGTGAGCGCCTTGTGAGACTTCACGGGCATCACTCCGCCCAGGATGGCGACTTTCTCATGGAGGCCCGCGTCAACGATTTTTCCGAGCCACCGTTTGAACAGGTTCATGTCGAAGATTGTCTGTGTCTGGATGAAATCGGCTCCGGCGGCGACCTTCTTGGCGAGGCGCAGGATGCGGAAATCGAGGGGCGGAGCGAAGGGATTGGCTGCCGCTCCCACGAAAATGCGCGGCGGGAGGAGGTCGGCTTTCTTGGTGTTGCGAAGTTCTTCTCCACAGAGGAGTTTCCCCTCGTTTCTCATGCGGACGGCAACGCGGACGAACTGGATGGAATCTATGTCGTAGGCCCCCTTGGCGTCAGGCTGATTGCCGAGGGTCTGATGGTCACCGGAAAGACACAGGATGTTCTTGATGCCCAGCGCCGCGGCGCCGAGAATGTCGCTTTGAAGGGCGATGCGATTTCTATCGCGGCAGGTCATCTGCATTACGGGTTCGACCCCATCTTCGAGGACGATTTTCGCAGCGGCCATGCTGCACACCCGGACGATCGCCGTCTGATTGTCCGTGATGTTTGCCGCATCAACCACGCCACGGAGAAGGCGCGCCTTGTCGCGGATGAGCTGTGCATCCACGCTTTTCGGGGGGCCGATTTCACCGGTAACGGCAAACTGCCCCGCAGTCAGTACCTTTTCGAGATTCGACGAGGCTTTCATGCTCCTTGTCCCACGGCAGCAGCTTTGGCCTGCTGTTTTAGATTCCGTTTGAATTCTCGCTGCCCATCTCTCCCGCTGAAGTAGTTGATCCAGGAGGAAGTGTTTTCGAGTCGCCAGTCTATCGTGAACTGAATCACCTCTAACTTATGTGTGCGATGGAGAAACCTCGATCGCGCGTAAATCATGGCCCAGATGCATTTTCGCTCGGGGTAAACCTCGCAATGAGAGTTCTCTCTTGTGCCGCCGCAGGGGCCGTCGCGAAGCTGCTTCGGGCAGCGCATGGGACAAGTGAAGCCCGTGAACTGAAGAACACATTGACCGCACATGTGGCAGCGAAAGACGACCTTCTTGAAGAGGAACTCCACTGTAATCAGCACGTAGTAGGGGATTCTCGACACACTTCTCAAAAGCTGCATGATGACCTTCTAATCTTAGGTATTGTGAAGTGGCATGGGCATCTTGCCCATGATTCACGGGCTGGAAGCCCGTGCCACTTCCGACCCTGAAAGGATGCGGATGTCTCCTCCCGAAATTCTCCGGGTGATGCCACTGTCGAGCCGAAGGAGGAGACTGCCGTCTTCGTCCAGTCCGGCGGGGCATCCAGAATAAAGCCGCCCTTCGCTGCGCGCTTCGATTCGCTGACCGAGTGAAAGCGAAAGCGCGATCCACTCATCAACAATGTGGGAAAAGCCGTCCTTCAGCAACCCGCGGTATCGCTTCTCAAGCTCCTGAATAAGTGTCACTGCGACCTGGATTCTGTCGCATCGCTTTCCGGCTTCGATGCGAACTGACGTGCAGTTGGGTCGAAGATGGGCAGGGATTTCGTCTCGGGTCATGTTGAGATTGATGCCAACGCCCACCACGATGTGATGGATGCGGTCGAGCTCCGCGCTGAGCTCGGTGAGAATGCCCCCTGCCTTTCTGCCCCGGATGTAGATGTCGTTCGGCCATTTGATCAATGCGGGGAGGTCGAACAACCCGCGAAGACACACCGCGGCGGCGACAGACGTTGTGATGGCGACTTGTGAAGCCCTTCCCGGAAGAAAAGGGGGCCGAAGGATCAAAGACAGAATCAGGTTCTTTCCCGGCGGGGAGAACCACTTGCGTCCGAAGCGTCCGCGCCCGGAAGTCTGCTTTTCCGCGACGACGACGGTGCCCTCCTCTGCACCTTTCGCGGCCAGCTCGAGGGCCACGTCGTTGGTGGAAGCCACCTCCTCGTAATAGTGAACGGATTTCCCTAAGAAGCGGGTCTTGAGTCGAGAAGCGATTTCCTGTGGAAGCATCCGGTCGGGTGTGCGAGTCAATCTGTAGCCGAGATGTGTTTGGGCGGCGAATTCGTAACCGAGTCTCTGAAGCGTGCGGATGTGATTCCAGATCGTCGTTCGAGAAACGCCTATTTTCTCGGCAAGAAGCTCCCCGGAAAGGAACTCACCCTCATTCTCCCGAAACAAGGTGACCAGGTCCTCGTTCAGGCCCATTCAGTCAACTCCATTTTCATATTGGTGGCGGGCGACGCGGTCGTCAGGGCGCCAATGGAGATGCAGTCCACGCCCGTTCGCGCGATTTCCTCCACGTTCGCCAGGGTCACTCCGCCGGAGGCTTCTAAGACGACCTTGCCCTGCGCCATCTTCACGGCTTGTGCAATTTCCGAGACGGACGTATTGTCGAGGAGAATCATGTCCGGCTGTGTCTTGAGAGCCTCCCGGAGTTCATCGAGGGATTCTACCTCGATCTCAATCTGAACGTTCGGGTTGAACTTTCGTGCGCGCTCCACCGCAACGGGAATCGCCTCTTTCTTTCTACCTCCCGCGGCGTGAAGGTGATTGTCCTTAATGAGGAACATATCATACAGCCCCATGCGATGGTTCGAGCCGCCGCCGACCCGGACGGCGTACTTCTCTAAATACCGCAGTCCGGGACAGGTCTTCCTCGTGTCCATGATCTTGGTGCCAAAGGGCCTTGTCCTTTCCACAAACCGGGCTGTGGAGGTGGCGATGCCGGACAATCTCTGGAGGAAGTTGAGGGCGGTGCGTTCGCCCGTGAGGACGCTTCGAGCGGACCCGTGGAGTCTCGCAATGACCGTCCCTTTTAGGACCTCTCGGCCGTCCTCTACCTCCTTCTGAAAATCGAGGTCCTCATCAATCGTCTCGTAAACGAGCTGCGCGACCGGCAACCCGGCGACGACGCAGTCCTCCTCGACAACAACCTCCGCCCTTGCCTTGCGATGTTTTTCGACGACGGAATTGGTGGTGATGTCCCCCGCTCCGACATCTTCCTCGATCGCGGTTCTCACAATCCGGCTGAGCAGGTTCATGTCAAGCTGGTTCATCGCAACGGCTCCTCAACCTATCAAGGGGGAACGGCCCGTCATCCGCGTTCATCTGCGGTCCCTTCTCCCCTTCGTGTCCTTCGTGGTTTCCTCCCCCGCTGGCTTTGAAGCTGCTGGCGCAACGGAAACTCACTGGAAAATCTCGAGGTTCCTCTTGATTTTCTCGACCTGGCCCGTCAGGTCTGCGAGGCGCTCCTTTTCCCTCTGAATAATCTCAGACGGCGCCTTTTCCAAGAAACTGGGATTCTCCAACTTCCGCCTGGCTTTCTCAAGCTCTGCGTTCACCTTATCGTATTGCCTGCGCCACCGTTCGGCCTCTGTTCCCAGATCAACTTCGCCTTCGAGGCGAAGGTAGATTGTGCCTAGAGGGGTAATTGCAGAAGGCGCCAGTTTCGAGGGAATGTACTGAGGACTCAGCTCGACCTCGGAGGCACGTAGCATCTGGGCGATAGTATGATGTTCCCGGCTGAGAAATTCCTCCTCTTTCTCACCGGAAGGCTTGATAGCGAACCTCACCATTTTCCCCGGGGGGATGTTGTACTCTGCGCGGAGATTCCTGCCGAGACGGACAAGCTCATACTTCGCCGAGACCATCTCGGCGACTTTTGGGTCGAGGGGAGCCTTCGTCGGCTTCGGCCACGCGGAGACCATGAGGGGGGTATCCTGCTCCCGGGGCAGAAAACTCCAAATTGCTTCGGTTATGAACGGCATAAACGGATGGAGGAGCTTCAGCGAATGGGTGAGGACCAGGTAGAGGATGTCCTGGGTGCGGGTTCTTTCCGCCTCGGACTCGCCGAACAGTTTAGGCTTTGCGTATTCGATGTAGCGGTCGCAGAAGTGGTGCCAGAAGAAGTCGTAAATCGCCGAGGCGGCATCGTTGAAGCGATACTTCCGCAGGTCGGAGGAAACCTGCGAGATCGTGTGATTCAGTTTGGAGAGAATATAGACATCGTCGGAAGAGAGGGAGTCCGGCCCGAAATCGGATGTTCCGGAAAGCCCTTCCAGGTTCGAGAGGGTAAACCGAGCGGCATTCCAGATTTTGTTTGCGAAATGCCTTCCGATCTCAAATTTGTCTTTCGAGAGAAAAACATCCTGTCCCTGTGCGGTGATCAGGATGATGCTGAACCGCAGGGCGTCGGCGCCGAATTCCTCGATAATCTCCAGAGGGTCTATGATGTTCCCGAGCGACTTGCTCATCTTTGCCCCCGTGTCGTCTCTGACGGTCCCGTGGATGTACACGTCTTGGAAAGGGATGTCCCCCATCGCCTCAAGACCGGCCATAATCATCTTGGAGACCCAGAAGAAAATAATCTCCTGGGCCGTGACGAGCGCGTCGGTCGGGTAGTAGAACTCGAGGTCCGGGTTGTCGTCCGGCCAACCGAGGGTGGAGAATGGCCATAGCCACGAGGAGAACCACGTATCTAAGACATCTTCCTCCTGCGTGAGTCGGGCGCCGGAGCATTTTGTGCAGGAGTCCGGTCGGGCAATGGAAGCCATGACCTCCTGGCATTCTTCGCAATACCAGATGGGGAGGCGATGCCCCCACCAGATTTGCCGCGAGATACACCAATCCCGGATGTTTTCCATCCAGTTGATGTACACCTTGGTCCAGCGCTTCGGATAGAACTTGATCCTTCCGTCGAGCACGGCTTTGAGGGCGGGTTCTGCCAGAGGTTTCATTCGGACGAACCACTGAAGGGAAAGACGCGGCTCCACAACCGTGTCGCACCGGTAACACCTACCGAGGGCATAGATGTGCTTTTCGACCTTCTCGATCAACCCTTGCTCCTCCAGGTCCTCTAAGAGCTTCGTCCGGCAGAGAAACCTGTCCAGTCCCTCATACGGCCCGGCGTTCTCGTTCATCACGCCGCTTTCGTCCATGACGCTTACGGAGGGCAGGCTGTGTCGTTGGCCCATCAAGAAATCGTTCGGATCGTGGGCGGGGGTGACTTTAACAATCCCCGTTCCGAACTTGCGGTCCACAAAGTCGTCCGAGATGACCGCAAGCTCCCTTCCGAGAACGGGCAGGATAACGACCTTGTTCTGGAGAGACTGAAGCCGTTTGTCCTTGGGATTGAGGGCGACCACGACGTCTCCGAGCATCGTTTCCGGGCGGGTCGTGGCAACGATGACAAAGTCGTCCGTATCCTTGACAGGGTACTTGATGTAGTAAAGTCGCCCTTCTTGCTCGAGCCGCGTGACCTCCTCGTCAGAAAGCGCCGTCTGACACCGGGGACACCAGTTGACGATGTAATTTCCTCGGTAGATGTAGCCTTTCTCGTACAGGCGAAGGAAGACTTCCTGGACGGCCCGAGTCAGTCCCTCGTCCATCGTGAAACGTTCGCGCTCCCAGTCACAGGAACAGCCGAGGCGCTGGAGCTGGAGCTTGATCGTATTGCCGTGCCGTTCCCTCCACTCCCAGACTTTCTCGACAAACCTCTCCCTACCCAGGTCCTTTCGGGATATTCCGCTCTTGGCGAGACTTTTCTCGACGGCATTCTGCGTGGCGATTCCCGCGTGATCCGTCCCATAAATCCACAGCGTGTTGAAGCCGGACATTCTTTTCCAGCGGATGAGAATGTCTTGAATGGTGTTGTTCAAGGCGTGTCCCATGTGAAGCACGCCGGTGACGTTTGGAGGGGGGATCGCGATACAGTATGGCTCTCCGCCGTCTCGGGAGTCGGCGTGAAACAGGCGCTTCTGTCTCCAGAACTCGAAAATGCGGTCCTCAATGTCTCGTGGACTATATTGCTTCGGGGTTTCCATTCTGAGACCCAGAAAACGGGGGAAACTTGCAGCAAGAAACGCCGTCGCGAGGCAACGTCACGCTGCAGCCCGGCGACGAGGCTTCCTCACGCCGAGGTAGCCGCTCCGGAAGGCTCCCCCAATTGGAAGCTTTCGTGAACGGCGCGGACGGCTTGTTCGCCCTGATCCTCTTTCACCAGACACGAAATCTTTATCTCTGAGGTGCTAATCATCTCGATGTTGATTTTGTTGGCGGCGAGAGCTTCGAACATCTGAGCGGCGACTCCCGGATGCCCTCGCATCCCGATTCCCACGGCGGAGACCTTCGCAAACCCCTCTTCGATAGTCATTCCGCTCGAGCCGAGCCCCTTGATGGCTTCGTTGACGGCTTGCTCTGTTTTCTTCAACTCGAGCTTGGAGACGGTGAAGGACATATCCGGTTCGCCTTCTCGATTTTTGGCCTGAACAATCATGTCCACGTCCACGTTCTTTTTGGCGATGGCTCCGAAAATCCTGGCGGCCACTCCCGGACGATCCGGCACGTTGAAGATGTTCACTCGCGCTTGATTTTTGACCAGGGCTACGCCCGTGACAACGATTTCTTCCATGTTCTGAGTCTCCTGTACGATCAGTGTGCCCGGCTCATCGCTAAAACTTGTCAGAACCTCCAGGGGCACGTTGTACTTGCTGGCAAATTCCACCGAACGTAGTTGCAGGACCTTCGCGCCGAGACCCGCCAGCTCGAGCATCTCGTCGGCGCGGATGGTGTTGAGTTTCCGCGCGGATGGAACAATCCGCGGGTCGGCGGTATAGACGCCGTCAACATCGGTGTAAATTTCACACCGGTGCGCTTTTAGCGCGGCGGCGACGGCCACGGCTGAGGTGTCCGAACCTCCCCGCCCGAGGGTTGTAATGTTGCCTGTGATGTCAACTCCTTGAAAACCGGCGATGACCACAATCTGGCCCTTGTGCAGTTCCTCAAGAACCTTTTCCGTGCTGATGTCAATGATTCGGGCCTTTGTGTGGGCGCTGTCCGTCAGGATTCCGACCTGAAAGCCGGTCATGGAGACGGACGGGCACCCGAGTTCCTGAATGGCCATTGCCAACAGGGCAACGGAGATCTGTTCGCCGGTGGACACCAGCATGTCGTACTCACGCCCGTGGGGGTCATTGCTGATCTCGTGCGCCATGGCAATGAGCTTGTCCGTGGTGCCCGCGGCAGCGGAGGCTACGACGACCACATCGTGTCCCATGGCCTTGGTTCGACAGACTCTACGGGCGACGTTTCGCAGCCGGTCCGCATTTGCCACGGACGTACCGCCGTACTTCTGTACGATCAGACTCATACACTGTTTCCCTTGCCAAGTAAGATTGCCATCAATGTGTGTCCTTCTACGGTCTTGAAGGAACCCTCGGATACCGAGAACTCATCGAATCCTTTTACCGCGTCCGGCTGGATACCCTTTCCGCAAACGGCAAAAGGCACCGGCTCCGGCGTGTGGTCTTTGACGGTGATTGGAGTGTAGTGGTCGGGCATTGCCAGAACCCGAAACTCACCCCATTCCTCCAGCTTCTCGAGGACTTTGCCGACGATCTTCGCATCGAATCTTTCGATGGCCGTTATTTTCTCGAGGATGTCCCCATTATGCCCTGCCTCGTCGGCCGCTTCCACATGGACCAGAACAAAATCATCTTCGTGAAGCGCCTGGATGGCGTATTGTGCTTTGGCGTCATAATCCGTGTCGTAGTAGCCCGTGGCGCCGGGAACGTCCACGGCTTTCAGGCCAATCAACTTGCCGATCCCTTTGATCAAATCCACGGCGGCGATGACGGCGCCGGTGACGCCGAATCTCTCCCGGAAAGAGGGAGGGCGCTCGAGCTTGCCTCCTCCCCAAAGCCAGATCATATTTGCCGGGTTTTCCCCGAGGTCAATCTTGACCAGGTTAACAGGCTGCGCGGCAAGAATCGCCACGGATTTCTCCATGAGTTCGCGAAGCAACGAGGATCCCTGTCCCGTAGGAAGATTCCCTTCGACCGCTCGCCCGCTGATCGCATGAGGAGGAACACACTCGAGCGGGCCTTTCCCCTCCTGAAGGAGACTTTCCTTCATTGTGACAACGTTGCGATAACTGACGCCGGGATAGAAGGTAACGCCGTCAACCTTAAGCTCCCGGTTGAGGGCTTCGATGAGGACTCTGGCTTCCTGGGAAGAAATATGTCCGGCGCTGTAGTCGCGCATCAGCCCGTCGGACACCGAGACCAGATTACATCGAAACACCACCTCGTCCGGGGCGGGCTCGAGGCCGAGACTCACCGCCTCCAGGGGACCCCTTCCTCGGTAATACAGCCTCGGGTCGTAGCCCACGATGGAAAGCGACGCAACGTCACTGCCTGCGCTCATATTCGGGGGAATGGTGACGGCTAAACCCGTGGCCCCGTCTCGGGCCAGACGATCGAGATTGGGTGTTCTGGCAACTTGTAGGGGAGTTCTTCCCTGAAGCTTCTCCAGGGGGTAATCAGCCATGCCATCACAGATGAAAAGTGCGTATTTCACGTTCTCCCAATGCAATGAACTCGACGAGGACTCGGACCACGAGTGTGCGGATGGCTACCGTTCCGAGACTCTCCTGGATGCGCCACAGCCGCACACCCTCGTGGGCTTCTGCCCCCGCGTTGAATTCAGGTTTTCAATAGAAAGCTCGCGCCGCCGGGACAGTTTCCCTGTCCCTGTACGCGAGCAGAACGCGCGCCAGACGAAAAATGGTCGGGACGACTGGATTTGAACCAGCGACCCCTTGAACCCCATTCAAGTGCGCTACCAGGCTGCGCCACGTCCCGACCATAATTTTTTCTTTTCCTACGATAGCAGATAAGCCGCGGTGCAATCAACAGGATTTTCTGGCAAAAGCGGCTGCGGTTGTCAAGGAGCCATTTCACTGAACTGGGCGGCGGATTGTGGACAGCCAGCGATCAGCGGACCAAAGAACTCCTCACTGCTCCTGGGGACTGGCGACTGAGAGACGCGCTGTGATTCGCGCCTGAGCGTCCCACCGAGGGCGAGCACTCGGTCACTGTCCTGCCAGTTCGCCCCTTGGGGCGTCCAACACAAAAGGCAAAATGTCGCCGGACCAGGCTATTTCTGGAACGCCTTCACGCGTGGAAGACCTTTTGCGTTGATGCCGGGGCCGAAAAACTTGATCAGCATCAGGGGGCGGTCTCCCGTGTTGGTTATTTCCAGTGGTCTAATGGCTCGGTCGTGCGTGACGAGGAACTCGTCTCGGGTATGGTCGCCAACGCGGTTGGCTGTGCCCTCGACCGGCAGCCCACCGAAGGTTCCTTGTCCGTCCCAAACGAAAACGCTATACACCCCCTTGTCCTCGCAGACGAAGGTCTTACCTGGATTGACCGTGACTTTTGTGCCGGTGAACTTGGGGTCGTCTCCCCCGTAGTAAATCCACTCCTCTTTCCCGGCGTCTTTTTGTTCGAGGCGCAGGGTCGGCACAAGACGATACTTCTCCGCGAACTTCACGTCAGCGGCAAGCTCCCAGTCCACCTGCTCCACGACCGCGTTGACTCCGTGCTTGGCCCGGTCATCCGGATGAACGTCCTTCCAGAGAGCTTCTTTTGGAACCTGTGTGCCATCCGAAAGAACAGCTTGCAGCATGGCGAAAACGTCGGAATCCTCCTGGAGTTCGATGGTCACGGCAGAACCGGGAGCGTGAAGGCCCCCCGCCGGGAGCAGGTAACCGACCTCATGGTGAAGCTTCTGCTCGATGGAATAGTGGAGAATCCAGTCCTGAGCATAGGTCTGGATTTTCCCTTCCTGCCACTCGGTCAGGTATTGGGCGAGCAACTGCTTGTGCGCGCCCGCTCGGATTAACTCCAGACGCATCCCGAAAAAGGTCGAGTCATCCCCGAGCATCGGGACGCCGGGCGGGAAGTAGTAGGCTTCTTCCTTGGAGTTCCTGCCGAGCTTCGCGGCATCCTTCTGCATCTGGTGGAGATGGTAAGGAAGTCTCACGGCGAAGTCGTAGATTTTCGCCAATCTGCCGAGGCTTCCTCTCTTGACCATGTCTTTGTACTTCTTGGCGTATGTTTCGCCGACGATGAGTTCCGGGGCGGCCATCACCGCATCTTTGAGCAACAGGTTTTTCTTGCCGACGGCGTCCGCCTTTATGTAGCTAAAACCCTCGTCTTCGGGTCCGACCGCGTTGTCGGCTTTCGTGGTCGAAGCCAGCCACCTCTCGCAGATTTCGCCTCGTTTCGGGTCCTCCACCGTGTACGTTGCGAGGCCGAGCCGGTAACCGGCGGGGAGAAAACTCCGGCAGACCCATGCCGGCTCTAACGGGAGAATCCCGTCGTGTTTCTTAATCAGTTTCCCGAGCAGTTTTTTCTTCTCATCGGCCATTTCCAGTGCCTCCGTATGATCTCAGGGTTCTTGTTGAATACTCACCACCGACAAGGGAACGCAGTGTCGCCATTCGCTCGCGCCCTCCATCCCAATTGTGATGCTTGGCTGGATGAAGCTAAATCTTATAGGAAGATGCAGGCAAAAGTCCAAATGTTTCCTGTTGTCACGCAGACCAGGCGGCACTGTCAGAACACCTGGATTCAGGAAAAGCATCTCTCGGCAGCGTGGCCCCGTGCTTCCAGCGGGCCAACTGACAACCCGTCTATTGCTTTCCATTACTGGGATTGCTACTGTTTCCATCCAAACAGGATCAACGGCGTTCTTGCCGTCGAGTTTCCTGACTTTTCTTTGAAGGTGGAAAGATGAACGCGGAAGGATGCAGGCGGGACGCCTGCGGTACATCGGAGGAGACACAGGTAACCCGCAACGCCGCCATTTTCGGCGGGGCAACGGTCTTCAGCCGGATTCTGGGCCTTGTCCGGACAGCCCTCATTGCGAGCGCTTTCGGCACAAGCCTGGCGGCATCCGCTTTCTTCTTTGCGTATTCCATTCCCAACATGCTGCGACGGCTTTCCGGGGAAGGAGCTTTGGGGGGCGCCTTCATCCCTGTCTTCACAGAAGAACTGGAAAAACGGGGACAGAGCGCGGCGATTCGGCTGGCGAACAGCGTTGCTCTCATCGTTTCCTTGATCCTCGCGGGAGTGCTTGTGGTCATGACTCTCGCTCTCCAGACGACAGCGTTCTTCTTTGCTGCGTCGAAGAAGACCGTTCTTGTTGCGCAACTCACCCAGCTCATGTTGCCCTACCTGTTCTTCATTTCTCTGGCGGGGTTTGGCATGGCGGTGCTCAACTCGCTGAACCATTTTTTCATGCCAGCGATTTCCCCGGCGATTCACAACATGATTTTGATTGCCGCACTGGTTTTTCTGTGTCCCATGATGGGCACGACGAAGGAGGAGATGGTCTATGGTCTGGCCATCGGGGTTATCGTCGGTGGGGCAATTCAGCTTGCCATTCTGTATTACCCGTTGAAGAAGAAGGGCTACGTACTGAACACCGGCGTTTATTTTCGCGGAGAAAACCTTCGCAAAGTCTCTCGCCTGTTCCTTCCTGGCGTATTCGGCCTTGCGGTCAGTCAGATCAACGCCGTCGTGGACAAGCTCTTAGGGTTCTTTGTGAGGGGACATGAAACCAGCGCTCCATCAGAGCTGTTCTATGCGAACCTTATCGTCGAGTTGCCGCTGGCTGTGTTCGGCGTGTCGCTTGGAGTGGCGGTGTTCCCTTCCCTATCCCGGTTGTGGGCTTCGGAAAGGATGAAGGACTTCAAAAGGACGCTGTCTTCGGCTCTCCGCCAGGCGATGGCGATCTCTTTCCCCGCAACCGTGGGGTTGGTCCTGCTTCGCGATCCCATCATCCGCGTGATCTACCAGAGGAAAGCTTTCGGTGCAGCGGCAGCCGAGGCAGTCGCCCCGGTGCTCACGGGCTATGCGGTTGGGCTATTCGCGTACACGGCGGCGAAGATTGTTGTGCCGGCATTCCTTTCTCTTCAGGACTCGCGTACGCCGATGCGTGTGGGACTGGCCATGACGCTGCTCGACTTTGGACTGAACTGTGTCGCGGTTTTCGCTCTGGAAATAGTCTGGGGATTGGCGCTCTCGACCTCCCTGTGTGCAGCCCTCCAAACCGTGATTCTTCTGTATATCCTCAGGAAGAAAATCGGGCTTCTTGGGGGAAGGCAAATCGTCTTGTCCGTCCTGCGCATTGCCGTGGCAACGGCGTTCATGGGGATTGTCGTCTATGTCGCCCTGAAAGCCGTTGGCTACCTATGGCCGGGAGCAGGGGGATGGGAGCCCGTTGTCGAACTTCTCTTTCCCACGGTTTGTGGCTTGCTTTCTTACCCCCTTTTCTGTCATCTTTTTGGAGTGGGCGAGCTCCGCGACGTCCTGAGAGCCTTCAGAAGAGGAGAAAGCACATAGGAACCGGACGCCATGACGAAGAGAACTACCACGCACAAGCCAATCCATGCCCAACCGCTCGAGAAGCTGAACGAGCTTGAGGAGAAAATCGGGCACAGGTTTCGCAAGCGGTCGCTGCTGCGAACCGCCCTGGTCCATACTTCTTATCTGAACGAATCCGGGGGCAAGGTTCAGGAGGACAACGAGCGGCTCGAGTTCGTGGGCGACGCGGTTCTCGAGTTCATTGTCAGCGAGTACCTTTACAAGGAATACCCCGGAGACTCCGAGGGCGCCCTGACCGTGCGGCGGTCTTCCGTGGTCGGTCGAAAGCAATGCGCCGCCATGGCGAGGCGGCTACGCCTGGAGGACTTTGTCCTCGTTGGCAAAGGCGAGCGTTCTCAGGCTGGCGGGGTGAAGCAGTCCATCCTCGCCAACGCCTTTGAAGCCATCATTGCCGGCCTCTATCTTGACGGAGGAATGAGGGCTGCGAGGCGATTCGTCCTCAAGATGCTGGGGGAATCCACTCCCGAAGAGGTGATGGCCGATGAGAACTACAAAGCTCGCCTGCAGGTCCTGTGTCAGAAGGAGGGGAGGGGCCTTCCGTCTTACCGGGTGGTTTCTTCCGAGGGCCCGGAGCACGCGAAGACCTTCAACGTCGAGGTCGTCGTCAACGGAGTCCCTTTTGGCAAAGGCAAAGGAGCCACCAAAAAGGAAGCGGAGCAGGGGGCCGCACGAAACGCTCTGGGGAAGATTGGCAAGGCGACCTTGCCATGAAAAGAAGGAGGAACAGACCGCCCCTTCCGCCCCGGACAGGAGCTGCACTGGTTTCTCGCGTCATCTGGAGAGAACCCGGTAAAGCCGCATCAGACGCTCCGCGATAGGTTTTTTCTTCTCCCACGTCTCCCGCAATGGCGTCCGCACGATTTCGTTGTTGACCTCGCCAACCATGACGTTCTTCTCGCCTTCGAGCAGCGCCTGAACCGCCGCGTTGCCAAAGACGGACGCCAGAATTCTGTCCTTGGCTGTCGGGCAGCCGCCTCGTTGGGTGTGCCCCAAAACACACACCCGGAAATCAGCCCCCGTCCTTGCGGCGATCTTCTTGCCGATTTCGGCGGCGTTGCCGAGTTCGTCTCCCTCGGAGACGATGATGATGCGGCTGCCCTTTTTCTCGCGGCTCCACTGTTCGACCTTTTTGCAGAGGGTATCGAGGTCGCTTTTCGTTTCAGGAATCAGGATTTCCTCGGCGCCGCCGGCAACGCCCGCCGCCAGACCGATGAATCCCGCCTGCCTCCCCATCACTTCGATTAGGAATATCCGGTCGTGCGACTCGGCGGTATCGCGAATTCTGTCAATCGCCTCTAAAGCCGTGTTGACTGCTGTGTCAAATCCGATAGTGAAATCAGTTCCGTACAGGTCGTTGTCAATCGTGCTGGGGACCCCCACGATGGGAATCCCAAACTCCTCGAAGAGGGCCGTTGCCCCGCGGGATGTCCCATCTCCCCCAATGGCGACAAGACCCTGAATCCCGTGGGCGGTTAGACTGCGGTGGGCTTTCTCCCGACCTTCTCTTTTGAGAAACTCCTGCGAACGAGCTGTCTTGAGGATAGTCCCTCCCCTCTGAACGATGTTCGAGACTGAACGGTGGAACATCTCGTCAATCTCTCCTTCGATCATGCCTTGGTAGCCTCTCCGGATTCCGAAGACCTGCTTGCCTTCGTGAAGAGCCGTGCGCACGACAGCCCTGACAGCGGCGTTCATTCCCGGGGCATCGCCACCGCTCGTGAAAACCCCGATCCGGACAATCTCACTGGTCATTTCCGGGTAACCTCCATTCTCTTGAACGAAAAGTCCGCACGCGACGAAGGGAAAATCGCACTGTCTGCCCTTTCCCCCGACGCACGTTCCCCATTATCTCCCGATGGAGTTGAACGTCAAGGCCCATTGCGACGGGGGCAGTGCCGCTCCGTCGGTAAGCCCGGAAAAAAGGACGTGCATGTTTTTTAAGGATGTGCTAAAAATTGCTACGGGTTACGGCCATCGGAATCGTCAGACGGTGCAAGGATGTTGGAGGTTTTTCGTGCGAGACGTGGTAGTGAAAGTGCTTTCGATAATGCTTGCCCCTTCCGAAGCGACCCGCCGACAGCGGCACACGCTTGGGGTTATGATACTCATTCTCGTCGTCGTGCTCGTTATAGTGGGCAGCCTGTTCTTGAGTGTGGGCGCCAGCCCGGGGACATCGCTTTTGTGGTGGGGGATTTGCTTTCTTCTGATTGTGTGGTCAGTCTATCTGGCGTACCTTGATGTGAGGAGCTTGCGGCACGAACTCCGCGCTCAGAAGAAGGAACTGTTTTTCTCGGTCTTCTCAAAGCCGCGCGCGAAGGATTCCGACAAAGAGAAGAAGTCGCCTCGCTCGGAGGCCCGGGAAACGCACAAGCCGCGTCGCACGGAAAGCGACACCCCATGGCGAAAATAACTCCTTTGCCCCCGAAAACGGGCACCGGGAGAGAGTAAGAGGGCAGCTTGCGGTGAAGGCCGTGGCTGCTGTGAGAAAACTGAATGAGGGAGTCCAGGGAACATGATGAGACAGATTTATCGCCACCCGGTTTTTCTCGCGATTTTTGTTGTTGCGGTTTTGGGCATCGCCGTGCGCGCTGCAGAGGTTTCCTCTCCTGAAAGCGGCTCGGCCGCGAGCGACGCAGCGCTGCGGGCCCGGGTGAAAGAAGGGCTTGCGCGAGCGACTCGCTGGCTGAAGACCCAGCAGCAGGAAAACGGAAGGTTTGTGGATACGTCCATCGTCAATGACGACGGGAGCATCGGAAGCCAGGGGATTCAACCGGCCCTCACCGGGCTGGTCGTGTACGGCATCGCCAAAAGCCCCCTTGCTGAAGAACTCCGTGAGACCGACATGATGAAGCGGGCTGTCGCTTATATCAAACAGCACGTTCATCCGGACGGGGGCATCTACGAACAGGCATTTGCCTCGACGTATCAGACCTCCGTTTGTCTGTCCGCCCTCGCGGCTCTCAAAGACCCCGCGAATGCCCCGACAGTCGCCGCGGCACAGCGCTATCTGAGATCGCTCCAGGCCGACCAGCAGGTGGGCGTGGCCCGCACACAGGCAAGCTATGGCGGATGGGGCTACTCTGCCGACACACGGGAGGCGGACCTCTCGAACCTGCAATTCGCACTCACGGCGCTGAAAGAAAGCGGCGTGACCGCACACGATGCCGTGTGGGAAAAGGCCCTTCAGTTTGTCGAGCGATGCCAGAATATCAAAGTTGATGGGGGTTTCATCTATCGTCCGGGAGAGAGCAAAGCGGGCGTGGACGAGAAAGGCAACTACCGGTCTTATCTCAGTATGACATACGCGGGTCTTCTCAGCTTCATCTACTGCGATGTGCGAAAGGACGACCCGCGAGTCCGCGCCGCGGTCGAGTGGCTTCGCAAGCATTACAATTTGGAGGACAACGTGCCCATAGGGAAGCAGGGCCTGTTCTATTCCTACCACACCATGGCCAAAGCTCTAACAGCCTACGGCGAGAGGGCTTTCGCGGACTCAACCGGTCAGAAGCACGACTGGTTTCAGGAACTCGCTTCTACCCTGCTCGAAAAGCAGAGCACCGAGGGTTTTTGGGTGAACACCTCCAATCGCTGGTTTGAGACGGATAAAGTGTTGGTCACCGCTTATGTGATTCTTGCGCTGTCCGAAGGCTACGCGGCTTCTCCGTGAGATGGCTGAGAACAAAGGACGCCGCGAGAAGGTCAGGCGTCATCGCTTGGTAAACCTCCCACCGTGACGGAGGCACATGCGCAGGCTCTCCTACAACGCCGTGTGCGGCATTGTCCTCGCTTGTCTAATGACCGGCCTCATCGCTTCTTTCTTTTTCGTGCGCAGACTGCGCCCTCGTGAATTCAAAAGAGAACTCTCCGCCATCAACGCCCTGTACGCGAAAGGCGACTATAAGCGGTGCATCATCGCTTACGAAAACCTCGCCAGCCGCTACAACATGCGCTGCATGACGCTGTACTACAACCTCGGCAACGCCTACTACCTCGCTGGCAACCTCGGCAGGGCAATCCTCTACTACCGAAAAGCCCAGGTGCTCGCCCCGCGGGACCGGCAGGTCGCTGACAACCTCCGCATCGCCCAGGCGGAGGCGAAGGTGACAATTCGGCCCGAGCAAAGCGAAACGGCTCACTCCTTCGGCGGAAGGCTCGTGCAGCTTTTCTCCTTGTTTGAGGGAGTGGCGGCGTCGTTGACGTTCCGCTGGCTACTCGTCGTTTCCGTTGTTTTGGCGGTGTTTTTAGGGCAGAGGCGCCGCTGGTTCGTCCGCCTGAGTATCGCGTTGGCTGTGCTCTTTTACCTGTCAGTGGGTGCAACCGTTTACAAAGCCTATGTGCAAGAATCGTCACGGGAAGCGGTGGTGCTCGGCGGATTTGCGACCGTCAGAACCAAGCCCGACAGGAACGGCCCGACGACCGAAGTCCTCCTCGAGGGGACAACGATAGAAATCAAGTTCCGCCGGGATGGTTGGTGCCAGGTCGCCCTCGGTAACGGCAAAGTCGGTTGGGTCGAAGAATCCGTCCTCGGAGAAATCTGAATCCTGTTTATCCTGTAATCCTGTCGCCAATAACTTCGTCACCAGAGTTGTGAAGTGGAACACGCTAACATGAAATACATGTCCCTGTGCGGGACATACGATTCCGACGATAAGGAACCGAAAAGCGTACCGACGAACCTGACAAGGAAGTACGTTTACGCTGGCGGGGTGGCCCTCGGGTGTGGCTACGTTTGAGTGGTGTGTTCCGTGAGTGTGGGAGGATTGGCCCCGTAATGGAGAGAAAGGGTAACGCTGCCGTCCCGGCGGCAGTCGTGAGGGCGTCTCGCCCTCACATGAGAACCAGGCCGGTGACATGTTTTGCTTTGGCGGAGCCGAACCGGGGGCAAGATGCCCCCGAGACAGCCGGCAAGATGCCGGCGGTACACGCATGTCCAGCCAAGAGGCCCTGCCAGCTCTGGTTTGACGGCCCTGTGCCCGCCCACCCAAATACAGCCGCGCCGTGGTCATCGGCGAGCTTGACAACAGCGACAACCGGGCGAGACAATACCCCCGAGGATTGAGCCTCGGAGGCGGCATCGGCGGAATCCTCTACTGCAAGCAGTCGGGGAGTTTCTACTATTACCATTACGACGGGTCGGGGAACGTGACTTCGGTCACGGACGGCGACGGGGAGGAGGTCGCCATTTACGAGTACGACTCGTTTGGCAACGTGCTCACTGAAGCTGGCTCTTTGGCAAATGAATTTAAGTTCTCGACGAAGCAGGCGGACAAACGCGGGCAGCTCATTGACTTCGGCTTCCGCTGGTACGACCCGGGCCAGCAGTCTATCCTTCATAGGATGGCTATGTCGCGGCTGCCGCTCTCAATCTGTCGCCCCGTGAAGCTCAATCCATCTCCTTCCGAGATGTGATGATTTTGTTCACGAGGCGGTAGTCCTGCGCTTCTTTCGCGGAGAGCCAGAAATCGCGGTTGGCGTCTTGGGAAATCTGCTCGACGGTCTTACCGGTGGCTTCGGCGACGATGCTGTTGAAGCGGTCCTTGAGCTTGAGGACTTCCTTGGCGGTGATCTGGAGGTCTGTTGCTTGTCCCCAGGCGCTTGTGAAGGGCTGGTGAAGAAGGAAGCGAGAATTGGGAAGCGAGTACCTCTGGTCCTTTTCTCCCGCAAGGAAAATCAGGATCGCCGCACTGGCACAGAGTCCGGAGCAAACCGTCCGGATCGGCGGCCGCACGAACCGCATCACATCGTAAATCGCGAAGCCGGAGTCCGCCGCCCCACCCGGCGAATTGATGAAGACAGTGATGGGTTTCTTGGGGTCCTCTTCCTCCATGAGAATCAGGCTGGCGATGACGCGCTCGGCGGTCACATCGTTGATGGCGCGTGAGATCAAGATGTCTCTCTTTCTCAGGAGTCTCTCGACGAGTTTCTCCTCGATTCTTTCCCGCTGTTCTTCTTCGTTTTCCTGAAGCCAGTTCATTCGCGTTTCTCCAGACTCGCCGTGAAGGCGAAACTTCGGCAGGATGCTCTGTTCACTTGAGGCGCGAGTCACCTCTGTTGATGGACATACCCGCGCGATTGGCGCACAGATCGGGAGCAGCATACCAGTTTCGCGCCGGAAGAACAAGTGCAGAGTGCCTCTGGTGTGATGCCGTCTCAGTGACATGTGTCCGGCCGGCAGTTCTCTTGAAAGCTACTGGACAACTCGACGGTGTGCTCTTGGAGTGCTGGAGCCTTGCTTCAGCCTTGTAAGGCGGGGGCGGCGCTCCCGCACTCCGAAGGGCCCAATCGGGCCGGTGGAATCGCGCCAACGGCCTGATCCTCATGCCCCTCCCGAGAATCCGGCCACACCCATCCCTTTCTCTCCGGGGTGCGACCTATGGCGAAAACACAAAGGCGGCTCCCCTCACGCAGTTTGCCGGGTGTGGTGTCCAGTAAGAGCGTCAGGCAGTCTTGGCCGCCGGGTCTCAGTATTTCCTGAGGAGTCCGATCACGACACCCTGGATGCGCACGTCCTCTGCGTCCACGATGATCGGCTCGATGTCGGGGTTCGCGGGCTGGAGCCGGATTTTGCTCCCCTCCCAGTAGAATTTCTTGAGAGTCGCTTCCTGCCCGTGAAGCAAAGCCACGACAGTCTCGCCGTTCTCGGGGTTCGAGCGCTCCTCGACGATGACGAAATCTCCGTCGCGGATTTGCTCGTCAATCATGGAGTCGCCGCGGACGCGCAGGACGTAGGTCGTTCCCTTGCCGAGCATCTCTTCGGGGATGGAGAGCATTTCCTGGTCAGTATCGGCGACTGCCTCGATGGGCTGACCCGCAGCGATAGTCCCGACCAGGGGCACTTCCGCCCTGCGGCTGAAAGCGAACTCGCTCGTCGGGACAAGCTCGATGGAGCGGCTCTGGTGGGGTTGCCTCTTGATGCACTTTTTTTTCTCGAGGAACTTGAGGTGCTTGTGAACTGTGGCTAACGAAGCCAGACGGAAATGCTGTCGGATTTCCTCGATGCTCGGGGCATACCGATTGGCTGCAATGTAATCCTCGATGAAGTCGAGAACCTCGCGTTGTCTCCTTGTCAACGGCATTGTATGCACCTCCTGTCCATTGGCGCCCGGGCGTACGAACGCTGTTCCGTTTGCAACCTAATGACTCTGCTTCGGGATGATGGCGTCCGCTCTCAAAGCTATTGCGGATGTTTTGTGATATGTTAGGCGAAAACATAGCGAATGTCAAGCGAAAATCTTGATTATTTTTGCAGCGTTTGCTATTCTTATCCAAAGAGGAGCGCCACCATGAATTTCCGCAGAAGAGCGGCTCAAGCCCGGCATTTGATTCTGTTCGCACTCTTGCTCGCCGCAGCCAGTTGTGGGAAGGAAGGCAAAAAGAGTACGGACCTGGATTCCCTGCTCCGGACGGGGCAGGAACAGATGCAGAAAGCGCGATATCGCGAAGCGGTGGTGACGTTTGAGAAAGCGACTCGCCTCCACCCCTACGCCCCAGAACCGTACCTGCGGTTGGCTTTGCTCTACGAGGAATGCCTTCCGGACCCGGCAACAGCCCTTCGTTACTACCGAAAGTATCAGCAGGTGGAGAAGGACCCTGTGAAACGAGAGGAGGTCGGGGGGTGGGTGCGGCTGTTGGAGCAACGGGTCGCGAAAGCGAACAACGGCACGGTCAATAGCCCGGGGAACCAGCAAGGCGCCGCCGCGAGAACGACGTTGGCAGGGAACACCGCCGCGCAAGACGGCTCTTCCGGAGTCAAGCAAGAGGCCGCGAATGCGGACCTTCAAGCAAAATTGGAGAAGGCTCTGCAAGAGCTCGAGGTTGTCAAATCACAAAGGGCGGCGGAATCCGGGGCGCTTGAGAGGCTGGCGGCGGCTGAAAGGACGATTGAACAGGTCCGCACTGAGAACGAATCGCTCGCAGAGGAGCTTCGCACGGCGCGCGCAAGAATTCAAGCACTGGAGTCCGGTGAGAAAGACCGGCAAATTGCGCAGCTCACGGGAGAATTACAGGAAACTCGGCGACAATTGGTCGCCGCCGAAGCTGCGAAAGCCCGAGCTGACGAAGAGATTGCCGAAATGAAAAAAGCGGCCGCGACGTACGCGGCGACTCTCTCCGCGCTTCAACGGGATTATGATAAACTCAAGAGGGGTGCCGCGACGCCGAAAGCGGCGCCGGTTGTAGAGACGAACCGGGTCAGAACCCATACAGTGCGCGCCGGGGAAACCTTGAAAAGCATCGCGGCATCTCGTTCGGTCTATGGGGACAGCGGTAAATGGATTCTTCTTTATCAGGCCAATAAGGAGAAGATTCGCGACCCGAACAAACTGATCCCCGGACAGGTTCTGGTGATTCCGCCGGGATGAGCGGTTGCCGCGCCATTCGCTGAGATTTGCTGCCGCGGATGAGCGTCTGGCCGAAGTGAAGCGTCGTCATGCAATCAAAAGCCTGCGAACGACAAAAGCCTGAGATGGGAGATACGCGTCATCGGAGCGCTATGACCAAGGCAGTCTTTCTCGGAGTTCTGCTCGTCGTGGGGAGCTGTCTCATCTCGACTTCCGGCTGTAAGAGAAAGGAGCGGGCGCAAGACTGGTCTCCTCACTACCGCGAGGCCATCGAAGCCTATCACGGCAGGGATTATCATCGGGCGGTTTCTCTCTTTGAAAAAGCGTTGGTGTACCTGCCGTCGAACATTGACATCTATCTCGACATCGCCGGAATCTACGATGATTTCCTCGGCGACCCCGCGAAGGCACTCTCGTACTACGACAAGTACTTGCAGGTGGCGACCGACCAGGAGAAAATCTCTTGGGCACGGAGCTGGGCAGCGGGTGCCAGGAAACGCCTCGCAGTGGTTTCCCCGGAGGAGGCAGCGCCCGGAACACAACCCGACTTGACTGGGGACAAGGATAAGGCACTTGCAGAGCTGCGCAACCAACTTCAGGAAGCTCAACGGCTCCTGGCGGAGGAAAAGGAAAAGACAAAGGGGCTTTCCGAACGGGTCGGCGAGCTGAACGCCAAACTGGCCGCGGCGACGAAAGAACAAAAAGAACTACGTGAACAACTCGCGGCAGCTTCCCGGGTGAGGCAGGAATTCCCAGCCGAGCAGGAGAGCCGTACCGAAGATACGGGAGCAGGGGCCCAGCCGGGCTGGTTCCGACACTGGGTCACTGCTGGCTGGCTTCTGTCTGTGTGCCTGGGATTTCTTCTTGTGGTGCTGATCGTCCGACAGAAGTACGCCCGCGCGAAAGACAAAGCACTTCTCGCGAGTATCCAGGCTTCTGCTTCCGGAGGCGGCGAAGAGATTCGCAAAGAGGATGTCCTCGGGAAATACTACTGGGTGGAGAATGACCACAGCGCTGGAGTGTTAACGTTTACGGAGCGGGACGACGAGATTCACGTCAGCGCAATAGACGGGACCACGCGCCTGAGGTCGAGAGGTAAAGGCCATCTCGCGGGCAATGTGCTGACCGCAGTGCTCAGCAGCCCCGGCGAGGAGGGGGTCATGACAAAGTTCATTTTTGCCAATAAAGGAAGGACGCTCACGGCGGTGTGGCAGGGTGAGGAAGGTACGGCAGTCGCCGCTGGAACAAAAGAGATGCAGGAGTGAGTCCATCTGCGACCACCGATTGCTCACGGCCGGCGTAGGTCAAGCGGACAATCGAGTCTATGGCACGAAAGCTTTTCATCCTCATGGTCATCGCGTTCTGGGCATTGATGACCGGCTTATTTGTCCAGAAGCACTATCTCTTCAACCGAACAACATACGAGGCGGAGGGTCATTCATTTCTCGACCCGGAGTATCGGATGGGCATCTACTACGGTCACGAGCGCATCGGAGAGTTCCAATTCCACTGTTATCCCTGGAGCGATGTTGTGAAGAGAGGATACCGACTGGCCTCGAGTCTTCACCTGAAGTACCCGCCGGTCGGCGAGGCGCACATTACGGGGGAGTCCTTCACGGACGAACAATTAGCTCTTCAGAAGTTTGAGTACTACTTGAATTGCAGGTTGACCATGCTGGACGAGCAGGAGGCGAGGCTGGAGGGAACGGTCGAGAAAGGGAAGCTCAAGCTGCGCCTCACGTGGGGGTCCCTCACAAAACTGTTTGACATGCCTGCTCCAGAAAACATCAGCCTCTATGACCCCATCACTCCGTGGATCGTGGGCGAGAGATTCCGTCTCGGACAAGAATACAGCGTTGAGGTTCTTAACCGCTTCACCCGCCGACCGCAAATGGCGACGGTTCGCGTTCTCCGCAACAAAAGGATTCCATTCGAGGGACAGGAGGTCCCCGGTTACGAAGTGGAGGCAATCGTCGAGGATTTCAAGTCGCTCTTCTGGATCGGAAAAGACGGAAGAGTGTATCGAATGGAAAGCCCCCTCGGTTTCTCATTGGTGCGGGAACCGCTGAACGCACCGCAGGAGGTTCGCCCTTGATCCGTCTCAAAGAGGTCACAAAGCGGTTCGGCGGCAAGGAGGTCGTCTGTAAGCTCTCTCTGCATGTGCCGAAGGGAGAGCTGTTCGCCTACATGGGCCCGAACGGGGCCGGGAAGACCACCACCATCAAGATGCTCACCGGTCTCCTCAAGCCAACCTCCGGGCAGATTTTTCTAAAAGGCCACGATATTGAAACGCAGCCCCTCGAAGCGAAGCGAATCATCGGCTACGTCCCCGACCTTCCATACCTCTATGAGAAGCTCACTGTTGAAGAATTTCTCATCTTCATCGGAAACCTCTACGGAATGAACGGCGCCGGCCTCTCGGACAGGATAAGCCATTTCGTCAGCCTTTTCGAGTTGCGGGACCTGACAGGCGACCTCATCGAGGACCTCTCTCACGGCATGCGTCAGCGGTTGGTCTTTAGCGCGGCTTTGCTGCACGACCCGGAAGTGCTCATTCTTGACGAGCCTATGGTGGCTCTCGACCCGAAGAGCGCTCGCCTCGTCAAGGACGTCTTGCGAGAGCGCGCGGATAATGGGACGACAGTCTTTCTTTCGACGCATTCGCTCTCCGTGGCGGAGGAACTGGCGGACAGGATTGGCATCATCCATCGTGGCCGCCTCGTCGCCCTGGGTGCCTTCGATGAACTTAATGAAATGGCCGGAAGAGGCGATCGGCTGGAGGACATTTTCCTCCGTTTGACCTCAGAGAACTCGGCGGCCGACCCCAATTTGTCGCCAGCGGAGTAGGGGAGGGCGACGCGCCGGGGTGGGGGAAATCCGGAAGCAGACAACAGCATGGTCATCTTCGTGTCCTTCGTGGTGAATATACGGCCGGCTCCGACCACGAAGAGCACGAAGACCACGAAGAAAGGAAACCGCTTATGGAAAGCGCACATGGCAGGATAAGTCGCCGGCATTTCTTGAAGGGAAGTGCCGCGGCGGTGATGGCAGCAGGAATCGCGCAATCTCCGCGCGAAGGCTCAAGCAGCGAGTCAACGATTGTAGGCGAGGGTGTCAGCGTCAGGGAGAAGTTTTTTGGGTGCATTGCGGGATGCCACATCGGGTCTGCGATGGGGGCTCCAGTCGAGGGATGGTCGTGGCAAGACATCGAAAGTAAATACGGTGTGCTCGACAAGTTTCTCTCGTACCGCCATTATGCAGGCACCAGCGACTGGATGCGTGAGCCGGGGACGACGGAGGATGGCGTCGAAAGACAGAAGCTCATGATCACCACCATCATCGAGAAGAAAGACAGGGTCACTGCGGAGGATATCAGGAGAATTTGGGTGAGAGACATCAAACCCGAATCCGCGGGGAGAATTTCCGAACCGTTTGAGGCGGACCTCCTCGCGATGGCGAAAAGTCCCATCCCCGCGACCGAGCTTGGCAAGTTCTGCGACTATTCGGGCTTGGTGTCGCTGGCTCGATCCTGTCACCCCATCGGACTGATCAACGCGGGCGATGTCGAGGGCGCCATCAACGACCTGTACGAGGTCGGGCAGCTCTATCAAACGGCTAACAGCAGGGGAATTCAGTGGGCAACTGTGACGGTCGTCGCGATTGCCGCAGCGACCAAGCCCCGCGCCACGGTGGACAGCGTTCTGGGGACAATCCTCGACAACTGCCGCAGTCCGGACAAGCGATTTGTGAAAGAGGCGGGCGTTGTCCCGGAAATCGAGAGAGGCCTCAAGGCGACAGCCGCTTGCCAGGACTTCCGCGAATTGAGGGTCGCCTTCGATAAGATATACAGCGGGCATGGCGTACCCTATGCGTTCAGCTATGCCAATGAGGTCGTCACAAAAGCCGTGTGCATATTCCGCATGGTGAAGGGCAATGCCCTGGACGCAATCGTGGCTGGTGTCAACATGGGGAGGGACACGGATTGCGTTACGGCGGTAGCCGGGGGTATCTCGGGCGCCCTCACGGGAGGCGGCTCGATACCCGAAGCCATAATCGCCCAGGTTGACCGCGCGACTCGTCTGAACCCGTACACGAACTCTCAGCGCACGCTACGGGAGACTTCGGACGGTTTGTACGAGGCGTTCCAGACGCGGCTCCAGAAAATGAAGGCCTATGTGAACGAAATGGACAAAGCGTGAACTGAAAAGCAGGGAGGTTCATCTATGGCGCGATGCGATCGAACAGTCCTCGCAATAGTGGTTCTTGCGGTTGGCTTCTCGGGGATTTCACCGACCCAGGGTACGGCGGAAGAAAAACGTCTGGTCATCGTGTCGCCGGAAAACGGTTCCGTGCTGGAGACCCTCGCCGCGAGGGAAATTGCGCGGTACGTGTACCTTCGCACGGGTAACCTGCCTTCAATGATGCTTTCCCAGAAAGAGTTACCGGCGAATCCGCTCGTCGTTGTTGTGGGTCGGACTGACCGGCCCATCGTCGCGGAGATCGCTCGACGAGCCAACCTCTCTCCCTCTCTCGCGAAACTCACAGCGCAGAGTTATCGCCTGAAAACGGTGAGTCAGAATGGGACGAGGGTGTTGCTGGTCGCCGGAGCGGACGATGTGGGGACGCTTTACGGAGCGTATCGTCTCGCGGAACACCTGGGAGTACGTTTTTTTCTGCATGGCGACGTGGTTCCGGACGATAGGGCACCGCTTGGGTTGCCTGACCTCGACGAGGAAGGGAAACCTCTTTTTGACCTCCGCGGGATTCAGCCCTTCCACGATTTTCCGGAAGGGCCGGACTGGTGGAATCTCGATGACTACAGGGCAGTCATTGCGCAATTACCCAAGCTCCGAATGAACTTCATCGGGCTGCATACGTATCCCGAGGAGCGTCCTAACGCCGAGCCGACAGTGTGGATCGGATTGCCGGACGATGTCGGCGAGAGTGGGCGCGTCAAGTTCAGCTATCCGTCCAGTTATCAGAACACACTTCGCGGCAACTGGGGCTACTCGGCGAAGAAGACCGGCGACTTCATCTTCGGTGGCTCACTGCTTTTCGACGGAGACGCCTACGGTGCGGACGTGATGCGGGGTTTCTGTCCGCAACCCGAGACGCCCGAGGACTGCAACGAGGTTTTCAATCGCACGGGCGATATGTTGCGCGAAGCCTTCCAGTTCGCCCATACGCTCGGCATAAAAACCTGCGTCGGCATGGAGACTCCGCTCATTGTCCCGAAGCGAGTGCAGGAACATCTGAAGGGCATGGGGAAGAACCCCGCCGACCCGCGCGTGATTCAGGAGCTTTACGAAGGAATCTTCCTGCGCGCGTCGCAGGTGTATCCTCTGGACTACTATTGGTTCTGGACGCCAGAGGGGTGGACCTGGCAAGGGGTCTCGGGAGAAGAAGTGCAGAAAACGAACGCGGACATTCAGACTGCCTATGCCGCAGCGAAAGAAGTAAAGGCTCCGTTCCAACTGGCGACGTGCGGCTGGGTGCTCGGCCCGCAAGGC
Organism: bacterium; assembly: GCA_030691545.1. GTDB lineage: Bacteria > Auribacterota > JABMQX01 > JABMQX01 > JABMQX01 > JAUYEE01. Next base: position 27,872 of record JAUYEE010000184.1, read on the forward strand.
GATCGAGCCATGTTCGATCGCATCCTGCCGAAAGATATGCCGGTGAGCTGCATCAACCGCCAGGTCGGCAAGGAACCGATTGACCCTGCGTTTGCGGAAGTCAAGGGGCGGCCGAAGTGGGCGATTCCCTGGCTTGAGGATGACCCGGCATTGACCTCCGTCCAGTTGTGGGCGGGCCGAATGCGGCGCGATGCGGCGGACGCTCTGCGCTATGGCTGCACCGGGTTGATGGGCATTCACTGGCGTACGCGCATCCTCGGCCCGAATGTGTTGGCGCTCGCCTGGGCCTCGTGGGACCAGTCCGGATGGGGAGAGCAAGAAGCAGAACTCTCCGGCCCTGTGGGGGGCCGGATTGCCGCTTTCCCAAACAACCCCATCGAGGACACCGACGACGATCCCCTTTATCAAACGGTTCGCTACAATGTCTCCGCGTATCGGTTTGCACTGCCGAATGGCAAGTACCGGGTGGTGCTGCATTTCTGCGAGCCTCACTACGGCGAGGCAGGAAAACGCGTCTTCGGCGTGAGGCTCGAGGGGAAAGTGGTGATTGATAAACTGGACATCTTCGGGAAGGTTGGTCAGAACAAGGCCCTCGACTACACGTTCGAGGACGTCGAAGTCACGGACGGCCGACTTGACATTGACTTCGTGTACGAAATCGAGATGCCCTGCATTGCTGGGATTTCGATTCAGGGCGATGGCGTAACCAAGAAGGTCAATTGCGGGGGCCCTGCGTACAAAGACTTTGAAGCCGATCCAACGCCTTCGCCCCGTGACCTGCCGACGGAGGACTTCTATCGTGACTGGGCGATTCACATGTTCGGCCCCGAAATCGCCAGCGAGGCGGCAAGAATCTTCGACGCGGTTGATGGGGTTTTGCCTCGCTCATCGGACTGGGTTGATGGCCCCGGCGGTCTTCAGCCGGATTCCCGCCCCTGGGAAGAAGTGAAACGGGAGTATGCTTTTGTGGATGAACTGGAAGCCCTGCGAGCCAAGGTTAGGGGCGCGGGAAACCTCCACCGATTTGACTATTGGCTCGACAGCTTCCGCTATATGCGAGCAGCCTCTCACGTGCGGTGCGTTTGGGCTCGATACAACGAAGCGATGAAGAAAGTCAACGCAGAGAAAGACGCCCGGCGGAAAGCAGACCTCGCAAGAGAGACCGCCTTGCCATTGCGGAGAGAGCTCGTGCGCCTGGTCGGGGAGGTCTATGAACATCTCCTTGTCACCGTGAGCAACCCGGGGGAAATGGGGACCGTCGCGAACTGGGACCAGCATATCCTGCCCACATTGCTGACCCAGCCGGGAGAGGAGCTAACGGGAATTCTCGGTGAGCCACTGCCACGGGATAGCGTTCCCTCCGCCGACTATCACGGCCGACCGCGCCTCCTTGTTCCGACGGTTTGCTCCAGCGTGGGAGAAGGCGAAGTAGTGAAGCTGAAAGTCATTCTCCTCTCCGTGACTCCCGCGCAGGATGCAGCGGTATTCTGGCGAGTCATGGGCGTGGGAGACTTTGCCAAGGTCCCGTTGGCTCATGTCGCACGAGGCGTCTATTCCGCTGAGTTCCCGCCGGATGGCGCCCGAGGGGCCGCGCTTGAGTACTACGTCAAGGCTGTGGCGGGCGATGGGACAGTGCTTCATTTTCCCGCTACTGCTCCGCACATCAATCAGACACTGGTCGTGATGCCAGGCGCCCTCGCCGGGCGATAGCAGCCTCGTTTTTTTTCTGGAACACGGGCCAAAAGGAAAAAGAAGCGAATGCTTGGACTGCATGTGGCGGATGTGGTGAGTCTTGCGGCGTACCTCGTGGGAATCACGGTCATCGGCATCGCGGCGGCTCGGCTCATTCACACCATGAGCGATTTCTTCATGCCGCGCCGCGCCACGATGGCATAATCACAAACCAAGAGAGAAAGCTTGTTGCCCGATGCTCAGGAGGTGTCTCATGGCGAAAAGGTGGGCGGTACTTTCAGTGCTTGTGGTTTGTTCGGTGGGCAACGGAGTCATTTTTGCCCAGGAATCCCCGCTGGCGACCTGGGCGGTTGACCCGTTAGTCAAGGTTTTCGCGGATACAGAGCCGGCCGAACCCGCTGGGGTTATCGAGATGCGGGGCGGGGCGAACGAGCACCTTTCCGCACAGATCGCTGTGCGCGCTCGGAAGGAGTTGAGTGGGGTCTCGGCAAGGTGGGAATCGCTTCGTCACAGTGAGGGAGGCTACGAGATTCCATCCAGCTCGCTTCGCGCGCGCTTCGTCGGATTTATCCCCGTAAAACGGAACACGCCGAATACCGCCGCCGGGAATCTTCTGCGAACGGCCCCGTGCGAAATCCCTGACCCGCTTCTGGAGGTCGAGCGGATGGATTTGCGCCCAGCGCGCACGCAGCCTATCTGGTTGACCGTTTTCGTGCCTCGGGATGCCCCGCCGGGGAAATACGTCGGGAAGCTCGCCATCGGAAACGAGGAGGCAATGGCGAACCTTGATGTGGCACTGGAAGTCTATCCTTTTATCTTGCCAGCGGATAGGCACTTATGGGTCACCAACTGGTTCGGCGCCCCTCGCATCGCTCATGTTCATGGGGTGCCGGCATGGTCCGAGGAACATTGGTCGCTACTCGAGAAATACGCGAAGAACATGGCGGCGCATCGGCAGAACGTGATTCTCACGCCGCTATCGTTGGTCAAGGTTGCGCGAGAGAGTGACGGTCGCCTGTCGTTCGATTACGCGGACTTCGACCGATGGGTGAGACTGTTCGAGAAAGCAGGGGCCTGCGACCGGATTGAGATCGGACACGTCGGGCATTTCGGCGAAGGGGGCTGGGAGAGCAAGGAGATTATCTTAGCGACGATTACGGCGCTGGACCGAGCCACCGGGAAGTCGGTGACGCTGCCGCCCGAAGAGGGACTGGCTCCGCTCCTTGGCGACCTCGAGCGCCACCTGGTCGAACGGGAATGGTTGGCCCGGGCGATGGTTCACGTCGCGGACGAGCCGTCGCTGCACAATATCGAGTCGTGGAGAAGAGCGTCGGAGTTTGTGCATCGCGCCGCGCCGCGCCTTCGGAGGATTGACGCTATCGAGACGCGGGACCTCACAGGCTGGCTGGAGGTCTGGGTGCCGAAATTGAATTACCTCCCGGGCTGGCTTGGTGAATATCGGGCAAAGCAACTCCCCGGCGATGAGCTGTGGTTTTACACCTGCTTGCATCCGCAGGGGCACTATCCGAATCGCCTGCTCGATTACCCGCTCGTTGGGACACGTATCCTGCACTGGATGAACTGGCTGTATCGGCTGCACGGTTACCTTCATTGGGGCTGGAACTCGTGGACCGACAAACCGTTCGAGAATCCGGGAAACAACCTTCCCCCCGGGGATAGCTTCATCGTTTACCCAGGGGAAAACGGCCCGCTCGACTCCATTCGCTGGGAAATGATGCGAGAGGGAATACAGGATTATGAGGAGTTCCACTTACTGACCGAGAAGACGAAGGCTGTCATCGGGCGACTCGGCAAAGGGGCTCGTGACCTCGACCCTCGCCAGAGAAGCGACGAAATATGTCGGCGCATTGTCAGTTCCTTCAGCGATTACGAAAAGGACTCGACAGCCTTTCGAAGCGCAAAGCAGATGCTCCTTGAGGAGATTTCGGCCATAGAAAGTCCGCCGCTCGCGCTGGTCGCGACTTCGCCCCCGGCAGAGACGGAGCTTGTTCCGGGGCCCATCGTGGTGGAAGTGCATGGCGTCGTGGAACCGGGTGCGACGCTGAGGGTTTTCGGCGAACGCGTTCAGGTTGGTTCGGATGGAGGGTTCGTGGCTCGTGCGGGCCTTTCACCGGGGCACGATACTATCGAGATCGTCGTCGAGAAAGATGGGCGAAGCAAGACTCTCCGGCGACATTTCCGGGTGAGACCTCTGTGATTGTCGCGCACGATGGCCCTCTCAGCGTGAGAGAAACGGCGGGCGGCGTCTGACTGCGACCCAGGCGTACCATTTCCCTCCGGGGAACTGAATGTAAAGCGACCAGAGAGGAAATCCCGCGTTCGGCGTGGCCGTCCGTGTTCGTCCGTGGAAGGAACTACTCCGACCTGACTCGGTAAAAACGGTGGCTGACGCCGGAAAGATTCTCATCCTGCCAGGTGGTCTCAGCAATCGGCCATTGGGCGCCGGGGACGGGCAGCCATTCTCCGCTCATGAGGTCGTCAGCGTATTCAACAACGTACGAACCCGAAGCGGTGCTCTCCCAGGAAAGCTGAACCGAGCCTCCGGGCGTCAACATGGCTGAGACGATGCGCGGGGGGCCTTTCTCGCCGGCGACTCGCACTTCGTCCACCGCTGACCAGTAGTCGTAACGGGTGTTGTGGAAACGCCAGCGGAATTTGACCTTTCTCCCGTCGGCGAGAGAAGAAACGTCAAAGGATTGAGGAATTGCGGAGAAGAGGTCGCCTTCCGTGCGGTCTCGGCTGCTGAGGTTTACCCAATCTGACCACGACTGCGCTTCTTCATCAAAGAAGCAGATGTCGAAGTCCGTCGTCTGGAGGTCTCCGTCGTCATCCTGCTCGTAGACGTTGATGGCGCCCGTGAACCGCACGGAAACGCAGGTGAATCGCGCGCAATTGATTTCGGGGGAAATAAGTTGCTCGTCGAGCTGGATTTCAGGGGCGAAGTCCCCGTTGGCGACCATGTAGCCCTCGGAAAAACCGGGGAAATCGGGGCCAGGCTCGCCGTCCGCGAGGGGCAGCCCGGAAGTGTTCCAGAGTCGCCAGGCTCCGTTGGGGTCGCCGCTTCCATTGACGATGGTCCAGCCGCCAGCGGAAACGACCTCCGCAGAGGTGGCGTAGCTGTCGAAATCGTCAGAGAAAATTGTCTGGACGGTGGGCGGAGGCCAGTCGAAACCTATGCCGAACCAGTCCATGTTGCTTACGCCGGAGGCGACCCGGACTCGGAGGGTATGAATGCCGGGTTGTGAGAGGAACGCGGGGATGTCCATGTAGTGCGTCTGCCACACGGTATCGCCCCCCGTGTGGAATGAGAAGTTGCCAACCGGGTCTTCGTCCCAGAAGAACTCGTATGTGGCTTCCTGTGAACTCGCAGCCCGGAGGTCTGCGATTTTGACGTACCCTGCCCTCGGAACGTCGAAGGTAAAGCGCCACCAATCACCCTGCCGGGCGTCCGCCACGAAGTACCCGCCATCTAATGCCTGCCGGATGTCCACGGCATCCGCAGGACGATAGGCGTTCGCGGCGGCGAGGTCGTGGAAGAAATAGTCTTTGTTCCCGGACAAGTCATCGTGGCTTTCGGCGGGAACGCCCTGGCGCCCCTGGCCGCCCGGGAAGAGTCCCTGCCCATAGTTGTAATCCTCGCACTGCCTTTGCGTCATCACGAGAGAGGCGGGGCCGACTTCCGGCGATTCCGCGAGGGCACTCTCAACACCAAGCACATTTTCTGCCGTCACCTTATAAACATAACTTGCGCCCGGCTGGACGCTGAAGTCATCGTAATGGGCATCAGCGATCAAACCGGATACGTCCTCGAAATCCTGTCCGTTGACGCTGCGATAGACGCGATACCCAACCACAGCAACGTCAGGAATCGGCGACCACCTCAGGTGACCCGCGAGGGTCATCTCGAGACGAAGATTCTTAGGGGGCCTGGGCTGCGGGTAGAGAGCATCCTCGCCCCGAACTCGCTGGTCGGCGATGTCCGCATAGGAAAGCCAACCGTGGAATGGGAGTTTTCCCTTGAAGTCGGCAGGGACAAAGATGGCGTACGTTAGCTCCATATCCGCGACCTGTCCAGGGCCGAACTCCCAGCGGACCTCGCTTGCGGTTACGGTAGTCGCACCATTCGCGGAGAGGATGGTTGTGCCGGGCGGGATTTCTTCGACGACGGTGAGTGAATCGGGCGGGGGCGACTTGTGGATTTCAAGAACGAGACTGACCTGCACCCCCTCGCCGGGGATGTAGAAAGCGGGGGCAATTTCTCTTCTGCCGGCAACCGGCGCATCGAGGCCGTAGACCTCCAGCTCCACAATGGAAGTGAACTGCGCAAAGCCGCCGGGTGTTCCGGCAATGCGCAGTCCCAGGGCTCGCACGCTGTCAAAGGTCAGCACATAACGGGAGTAATCGGGCCGGGCGGCGGGGTCGTTGCTGAAGTTGTAGGGTGGGGTTACGACGAGGTTCTGAACCTCGGACCAGGTCTGGGCGTCGGAGGTGTACTCGACGGTCAGGGAAGTCCACCATCCACCGTCGAGGTAGTTGCGTCCCATGGTGTAAACGAGTTTGTCGGGGAAGATGGGGTCGGGCCACAGATAACCGTACCAGTCTTTTTCGGCGGGATTTGCCCCGTCGAAGCTGTCGTACCCTTTCTCTTCGTATATCGCGTTACGGATGATGTTGAGGTCTTTCTGTCCGGTCCCCGTTGGCTCGGTAACCATGGCGATAGGGATGGCATCAGCGTACATGGCGAAATTCTCGACCGGGGCCGCGGAGGCGACGTTGGAGCCGGGCCCTTGACCGTAACTGTTCACGCCGACGACCTGGTAGTAATAGGTCGCGTAAGGCTTGAGATCAGGGCTTTGGTCAACGTAGGTTGTGGCCGTGACGCCCTCGGCCGCGACTGTACCGCCTCCCCCGGGGACCGTGTTGCGAAGGATCTTGTAGCTGGTCGCCTCCGGATTGGGAAGCCAGGTCAGTTCCACCCGGTGGTCGCCCCCCGTGGCGGAAAGCCCTTCGGTGGCGCCGGGCCCCTCCTTGTTCACTACCGTGACCTCAACCGTATCCGAAACGGGGCCGTGAAATCCCGTCACGGTCAAGCGAAACGTGAAAACCACATTCTTGGAAAGGTCCTGAATTAGGAAGGTGGGATTCGGCGTGTCAGCGCCGTTCAGAACGACGATTGGTTCGTCGCCGAGAACAAGTTGCTCCCAGAGGTAATCTTCGGCGTTCACTGAGTTCTCGCCATGAAGAGAAATCGGGGTTCCTTCATCGGCACGAATATCGGGACCGGCGTCCGCAATCACGATGTTCGGCGCCTGGTCGCCATACACCTCCAGCTCGGCAATGGAAGTGAAGTCGGCGATGCCGCCCGGTTCGCCATAAATGCGAATGCCCGTTCCGCGGCAACGGGCAAAGGTCAGAAGAAAACGGGAGTAATCAATGCGGCCCTCACGCACATCGTTGAAGTTGTAGGCGGGAGAGATGGTCAGCCGTTGGACTTCAGTCCAGGTATTTCCATCCGTGGTGTACTGGACCGTCAAATCTGTCCACCACCCGCCATCGTAGAAATTCTTTCCCTCATAATAGATGATGGTGTCGAAATAGCGTGCCTTCTGAAAAAGATACCCGTACCAATCCTCTCGTTCCTTGATGGCGCCGTGGTAGCTGTCGTAGTTTTCCTGGGTGATTCCGTTTCGGATGCACTCGATGTTTCTCAGCCCGGAGCCGGTAGGATTTAGAACTTTCGCCATGGGAAGAGCATCAGAATCGAAAGCGAGGTTTCGGCGAGCCACAAATCCAACCGGCTCGCAAGCCGGTCCGTCGCCAAACGAGTTAGCGGCAGCTACCCTGTAAAAGTAAATCATTCCTTCCTCGAGCCACTCGTCCTGACACGGAGGCGTTGAGATGCTCGCAGCGAGTTTCACGTAATCGTTCTGGGGGCTTTCCTCCGCGCGATAAACGACGTACCGGGTTGCGTCCGGATGAGCAGCCCACTCGACAAGGGCATTCAGACGTCCCTCAGCCTCATTGGGCAGGATGGTCAAGTCTTGTGGGGGAGTTCGGGGAGCGCTTGAGATGTTCACAGTGATCTGGACAATATCGGAGTCGGAACCGAGCGGTCCGGTGGCAATGAGCATGAAAGTCAATGCCGTCGCAGTTGTCACGTACGGCGCCGCAAAGGTTGTGACCGCATGGGTGGGTGAGGCAAGGGTTACGGTTGGCTCGTTGCCCGTCTTCACCTGAGACCAGGAGAACGAATTCGCGTTCAGGGAATGGGTTCCGTCAAGGGTGACAAGGGCGCCTTCAAGGACAGCCTGGTTCGGACCGGCGAGGGCAACAACCTCTGTTTCGGAATAGATTTCGAACTCGAGGTCATCAATCAGGTACGTCTTCGTCTGATCATCGGCGGCGACGAACTTGAGGGTGTCAATGGCGCCGTGACCGTTGGCTTCGATCCAGACGCCGCTCTGGCTGGCGGGCACAAAATCCACCTGTACCGAAAAGATGGGCACGTCCTTCAACTCACCCCGCAGGGTCACTGCGGAAGCCGACTGGGACAGAAAATCTGGCTCATTGTCTCTCACGAACACCCGGATGAGGCGCACGGTCGGGTCGAAGCGAATTACGGAGGTGCCGCGAGCTGAGAGGAAACGGTTTGTCCCATCCGGAGAATGGTCGAGAAAAGGAGATTGTCCGGTGGAAACGAGGAGGGAAGAGGATTGACCCTCTGTGCTCCACTGCAAGGAGACTTGGTCATCTGTGCCGTAGTCGGAAGGAAGCGGGGTTTCGGCGTAGGGACGGTCGCTAAAAGGGAGAATCCACGACACGGCGAAGGAACTGCCGCTGCATGCCGTTATGAGAATCGCCACAGCTATCGTCAGAATACGAGATACAGGATACAGATGCGATTTCTGTTCTGTGTGCTGCATGCTGTATGCTGTCTTCTGTGTTCTGATAGACATTGTGCTGGGACTATCCCTCGATTTGACTCCAGAGTTTCTCCCCTGGCCGTTCGGGGGGATGCCGTCCGGAAGCGCGCACGGTCCGCCTGACCGGCTCCCACGCTCGTGCGCGAACGCGGGCAGGCGGCGATGTCGGATCAAGCTCCGCCGCGGCCGACACACCCCTTGGGAACCAGGGGGTCAGGACGCAGTTCGTTTCGCCATTTCCTCTCCGCCCGATAAGAATTATACCACGAGTTGAACGAGCTGACCACGCTCCAGGGTGCGGCTGTGTTTAAGGGGTAAGGCTCGTACAGGTAACGTCGCCGGTGGAGGCGGTTTTGTATAAAAACAAGGCACGGCGAAAAGGTGGGCCTTTTCGGGCCTTTTGACGGTGAGGATTTGTGATGTAATCTGCTTATAGAGAACGAGATAGGCTCTTGTTCAGCAAGATGAGAAAAGGCCCAGGTGGTCGGGAGAACTCGCGGTTTCTCGCCATTCCCGGTTGCGAAAAGAGCAAGTGCTGGTCGAAAATGGGCGGAGACTGC
>JAUYEE010000194.1 GCA_030691545.1 bacterium
TATGCGGTGTTCTTGTCATCATTGGCGGGCTTTATCTGCTCTGGAAAGCATGACAGGCGCTGATACTGGGGGCGACCTCAGTCGCGGGTTCATGCACACGACCTCGCTTTGTGAAGCGCGCAAAACATCAATTCGGAGGAGAAGAAAGTGGCAACGGAGGGTATCACGCAACTCAAGCTGAAGACGGGTTCGGCAGGCGTCGTCGGATTGCCGGAGCTCCTTGAGGAGGCTCAGTCTCGATCCTTTTCCGGTGACGACGAGTTGAAAGATTTTCTTCTTGAAGGAATCAAGGCGAGGAATTTCGTGTCGCCGGGTTCTCAGGATGAGTACAAAGAAGCGCTGTACCGTGAGTACAAGAAATCCATCGGTGAGCCGTTGGCAGAGGAGTCCCGCGGAGCACTTGAAATCTGCATCCTGGGTCCGGGCTGCCCCCGATGCAACGCGCTGGAGCAGGCCACGATGGCGGCACTTACGGAGCTGAATGTTGCAGCCGATGTCCAGCACGTGAAAAACCACTTGGAGATCGCTCGATACGGCATCCTCGGCACGCCGGGCCTTGTTGTCAACGGGAAAGTCAAATCGTCCGGCAAGGTCCTGAGCAAAGAGCAGATCAAGGCGATCATCTCCGAGGAAATGCAGCGCTGATTCAGCGTTCGAGAAGCGAGTGTGCAAACCATGAAATCCCAGCAGAAGAAACTTCGCATTCTCTTTCTGTGCACGGGCAATTCCTGCCGAAGCCAGATGGCCGAGGGTTGGGCCCGGCACCTCAAGTCGAAGCGGATGGAGGCCTTTTCGGCGGGCGTTGAGCCCAGAGGCGTCAACCCGCGCGCCATACGGGTCATGAAAGAGGCGGGCGTGGACATCTCCGGGCAGCGCTCGAAACACGTTCGAGAATTCCTGGACCAATCGTTTGACTATGTGGTTACGCTTTGCGCGGAGGCGCGCGAGGGCTGCCCCGTTTTTCCGAGCAAGACGGAACATCGCCACAAGGGGTTCGAGGATCCTGCCGCCGCGACCGGAACGGAGGAGGAAATCCTCTCCGTGTTTCGCAAAGTGCGCGACCAAATTGGCAGTTTCGTTGAGACGTTACCGGACTCCCTGGAACATGTCGAAGAAAGGAAGTAAGAATGTCTGCTCAACCTGAGGCTTTTGCACCTGCCACAAGAGGGCTCACGGTTTTTGAGAAGTATCTCACGCTTTGGGTGATTCTCTGCATTGGCGCCGGGATTGTTCTCGGAAAACTGGCCCCGCGGGTGGCGACGGTCCTTGATGAACTTGCCATCTACGTGCAGGGTGCGCCGGTCGTGTCCATTCCGATAGCCGTGTGCCTTTTCTTCATGATGTATCCGATCATGGTGAAGATAGATTTTACAGAGGTCATCCGCGCGGGCAAAACGCCCAAGCCGGTAGCGTTAACTCTCTTCGCTAATTGGGCGGTCAAGCCCTTCACGATGTTTATCATTGCCAGCTTTTTCCTCGGCACTCTGTTCCATTCCTTCATCGGCACGGAGGCGGTGGACCATGTGAAGATGCCCCTGGGCGTGGACCTTCCCGTCGGGGCTACTCACGGGGTCGGCAAGGTCATTTTGGTGAGCGGGGTGAAAATGCTGGAAGTGCCGCTGTGGCGCAGTTACCTGGCAGGCTGCATTCTCTTAGGCATTGCCCCCTGCACGGCGATGGTTCTGGTGTGGGGTTACCTCGCCAAAGGGAATGACGGACAGACGCTCGTGATGGTCGCCATCAACTCCCTTTCCATGCTCCTCTTGTACGGTCCCCTGGGCGGTTTTCTTCTCGGAGTGGGTCGCCTACCCGTCCCGTGGCAGGCTCTGCTCCTTTCCATTGCCATTTACGTGGCGCTTCCATTGGTGGCGGGGTACTTCTCTCGCAAGTGGGTCATCGCCGCAAAGGGGGCGAAGTGGTTCGAGCAAAAGTTCCTCCATATTCTCACGCCGGTAACAATCATTGCTCTGCTCATAACGCTTATTCTTCTGTTTTCCTTCAAAGGGGAAGTGATCCTCTCCCAGCCCCTGACGATCCTGTGGATCGCCATCCCACTGTTTATTCAAACTAACTTGATCTTCTGGATAACGTACGGGTTGGCCCGAGCTTTGAAGCTCCGTTACGAGGACGCTGCCCCCTCGGCGATGATCGGAGCATCCAATCACTTTGAAGTAGCCATTGCCACCTCTACCATGCTGTTCGGGCTGTCGAGCGGGGCTTCCCTCGCCACCGTTGTCGGCGTGCTCATTGAGGTGCCCGTAATGCTCATGCTTGTCAAGATTTGCTTACGAACACGGGCATGGTTTGGAACAGGGTAGCCGGGGCGAAGGTCAACGACATCACTTTCTCGTGGAACCGCCGCGCCGTGCTCAGTTGTTATCTGCCTCGGCACAATTGAGGCAGGACGCGCCATCCGAGGCAACTTCGGACCTCTGGGCAGAAGAACCGATGCAGGCAATCCCCCTTTTCTACGGACGGCTGTCATCCAAAAAACCACGTTGTTCTTGTTTGACGCCCACGGCAAATCTGCTATTCTATGCTGCTTTCTTGGGGAGGCGCTTTTCGCTCGCGGCGTGTCGGCGCAAATTCACCCGGGAGAAGGCGTGTTCACCCGTCCGGTTTGAGCAGGGGACGCCTGAGCGCCGAAACGCACTTTGCCCATAGTAAGGTCCGGAGTTCTTCCTGGCGAAACGCCAAGCAGAAGCCGCGCACATTGATCTGACAGGAGGGCCGACACATGAGCATCCTAAACCAGCAGCAGCTCAACAATGCGCTGGAAGCCATGCGAGAGTACCTATCCGCGCCGGTAGGCCCACAGGCCGAGCCCCCGCTGCTGAGATACAAGGCCGCACTGAGGAAACGCCGCAATTTGATAGAATCTGAGTTGTGCCCCCTCATTGCTGCGTATTTGAACGATGAGGTCGCGCTGGCCCAGTTCAAATCGAGGGTCGCGAGCATCAATGCGCGCCACAAGATATGGGCCTTCAAGGGAAGCGGCCAGAGGTTCTTCAACATGCTCCTGAATGTCGCTGGAGACCCTGTTGAGTGCGACCGCGAGCTTAAGGCGGCGCTACCTCCGCCGCCAGGTGAAGAAATCGCTTCCGGGCGTATCGAGAGGTTTGTTGGGTATGTGAAGCGGGTCCGAGACCAGTGGGTCGGCGCACGTAGGAGCCTACGGCAGTGCCCGAAGATTGGCAGCGTGTTGTTCTTTCTCTCTTACTTTTGGCAAATTCAGCATTTCCCCGCGTGGCCCGTTTACTACCCGATCAGCGTCCGGAGGATGGGGGACCTTGGTCTCTGGCGACCCTCGGGCGACTTACCGGAGGATTTCCTAACGTTCAAGCACATTCAGGAGGAACTGGCTGCTGCTTTCACCGAGGCCAGTGGGGAGCCTTTCGACCTTGTCCGGGTGGAAGGTGTCCTTTACCATACGCGTAGACCCGACGAGCGGGCAAGCGACCGGTAGAGTCAGCTGAAACAAACCGAGTGGGGCGATCCGTCTTGTTCGAAAGCTGGTTGATCGCCTGCCACGTAGTCATGTGCCACCGGCCGTCGTGATGCTGCCTCGGATGGTTCGCGACGATGAATCTCTGATCGGGGCCCCGAGGCCGTCAGAGAAAACGCCCGAGCGGGCCCTCTCATTTCATTTCGTTCGCTATCCATTTCCTCAGAATCGCCACATTAGGGCTGATTTTCTTCCCGCAGACCAATCCCGTCCGGTAGATGTCGCCGCCCGAGTAATTCCACCAGTTCCAGCCGATGCCGAATCTCTCGAAGAGCGCGCGGGTGAGCTCACCCTCAGCCGAAGATGATGCCCTTTCCCAAACCCTGACTTCTAACAATCATCCGCCAGCGGCGGAGCTTCTTCTTGCCTTACTGGCTCTTGTGTGGCGGCTCTCGGGTCGTTTTTTCCAACCAGGGCGATCCGACGGGGCCCACAATCATTGCCGATGAAGACTCACAGCATGGTCTCTGCCCCCGGCGCCTCCCCGGACGGTGGAACCTTGAGACGGGGGCGCGGACAGGCCGGCGGCGGTGAGCTCAACGGACCGCCCGTTCCCGAAGAGCCCGATTCAATTGTCCAAATAGGACATGAGGCGAGCTGGATGGGTGAGCGCCCTACATTCTCTCCTATTGCACCGGCGAAGAGACCCGCCAGAACCGCCATTTTCCGAGGCCGGCGATATCTCCGACGAGCAACGACGTCCCTGTGATCGGCATGCCCGGTTCCGGAGTCCACACCTTCAAATCCTGCGACCATTCCACCGTGTAACTGCCGGTGCCAAACGGCGTCCAGGAGAGCGTGGCAGCACCTGCCGCAACGGAGATTTGAAGCTCAGGGGGGCCGGTGAACTCCCCCGTGATTTCAATATCGTCAATGTACCAGCCGTTCGAATTCGGCATGGCAAATTTAACGACAACATTGTACTCACCCATGTAAGGAGACAAATCCACCTGCGCCTTCCGCCAGTCTGCCCAGGGCTCTTGGGTTCGGTAAATCTCCCTCCAACTCTGCCCCCCATCAATGGAAATATATATGAACCCCCATTGCCAGTCCGGCTTGTGATGCCAGAAGGAAAGCTGTGGGCTGGCGACATGGGTCAAGTCTATCGGTCCCCTCAACACAAGCTCCGTGGACATGTCTGCGCGACCCACCGGGGATCTGAACCAGCAATGGGAGCTATCGTGGCCGTCGGTGGCAATCCTCTCCCAGGAGGAAGCCATCCACTTGCTATCACTGTCGGAGGTTTCGGCGTCGTCCGAGAATGGGAAAAGAGTGGTGGCGGTGTTCTCGGATACCTCGACGTCGTCTATGTACCACCCGTCGAAGACCCCTGAGGCATCGGTTACTATTCGGAATCGCAGGTACGCCTCGGTATTGGCGTAGGGGCTAAGGTCCACCTCCTGCTTTAACCATCCTCCGCCGGAGTTGCCCGTGATGAAGAACAGACAGGCCCAATTTGCGCCGGCATCTTTGGATACCTCTACGTATCCGTAGTCCTTTCCCTCTTCCAGGTTGTACCGATTCCAGAAGGACAGCAGGGGACGGTTGGAGCCGCCAAGGTCAATAGCCGTTGTCAGCGAGCGGTCCATGTTGTTCTCGTAGGATCTGCCGGGACTGTCCGTCCAGGAGTAACTGCCGCCGTGGCTGGCGGTATCGGTCAGACCCCATGGCGTGTCGTTGCCCCATGTGTCTCCGGACTCCATGTCATCCGTGAAGGGCAAGGTATGGACTTCGGGCCCCAGGAGGGTCCTTCCCCCCTGAATGTTGCTCCCCTTTAGATTCCAGAGCCCTTCCGTGTCCACGACGTAAATCCGATAGTAGTACCACCTCGCGGCATAGATCAGGTCGCCGTCCGTGTAGGTCGTCGTCGCCTGCTCCGTAATCGCCTTAATCTCGCTGGCCTCCCTCATGTCAGAATAGAAGCTGCGGTATATCCTGTAACTGGCAAAATCGGAATCGGCGTTCTCACTCCAGGTGAGAGTCAGGCTGTGCTCGCCGATGTCTGAAAGAGGCTCGAGGTAGACGTTCTCCGGTGCGTCGCCTATAACGACATCGTCAATGTACCACCCATTCGAATTGGGCATGGCAAATTTGACGGCAACAAAGGGCTGGCCGATGTGAGCAGACAAATCCAACTGCGTCCTGCGCCAATCTGCCCAGGGCTCTTGGTTTCGGTAAATCTCCGTCCAGTTCTGCCCCCCATCAATGGAAATATATATGAACCCCC
>JAUYEE010000215.1 GCA_030691545.1 bacterium
TCGATTCCGGATTGCGAGAGGTTGCCGCGAGCGGGATGGACGGCTATGAGCCGCTCGTCAGCGCGCCGGGCGAGATTGACCGCTTGGGTCCGCTGCTGAAGAAACACGGTCTGGAAATGCGGTCTCTTTACGTCAACAGCACCCTGCATGAGGCGGGTCGGGCAGACAAGAGTATCGAAGAAGTCCTGGCCATCGCGGAAAAGGCAAAGGGCGTCGGCACACGCATCATCGTGACAAATCCGAGTCCCATTCGCTGGGGAGGGCCGGAAGACAAGGATGACGCCCAACTTGAAACCCAGGCGGCGGCTCTCGACAAACTGGGCGCACAGCTCAAAGCCAGGGGATTAACGCTGGCGTACCACAACCACGACAGCGAGCTTCGCCAGGCGGCTCGCGAGTTCCATCACATGATGCTCGGCACGGACCCGAAGCACGTCACTCTTTGCCTCGATGCTCATTGGATTTACCGGGGCTCGGGGAACTCGAGCGTTGCGCTGTTTGATGTTCTCAAGCTCTATGGCTCGCGGGTAGGCGAACTGCACCTCCGCCAGTCTGTCAACAACGTGTGGAGTGAAGCGTTTGGTGAAGGTGACATTGACTATCGGCGCCTTGCAGTATTCCTTCAGAGGATCGGCGTCAGTCCCCATCTTGTCCTCGAACAAGCGGTCGAACAAAGCACACCCAAAACCATGAGTGCCGTTGAGGCTCATCGTAAGGGTGGCCAGTATGCCAGGCGACTGTTTGCGGCGTTGGCGGAGGCTCGGTAGGAAGGTTTGCGGGCCTTTCCCACAAAGCTGACGAGACCCGCTGACCGCTAATGGACACGGCGACCCCGCGCTTCGCCGGGCTTCTTGGCTCCAGCGTAATGCCTCACTCTCGGGCGGAGGTACCAGCGTCACCTCGACACGGCGGGGCTGCGGGTTTTGAGGTGGCATGGGCATCTTGCCCATGATTGCTCACGGGCGGGACGCCCGTGCCACCCTCGTGTCGTTCCAACGTGCCCGTCACCGCCAATAACTGAGGGATTACGCCCCAGCTCACTTTTCCGCAGCGGTTGGCGGTGTTACCGCTATGAGCTCGATGCCTTTGCCGGTTCCCAGGTTGCGCGAGTATTTCTTTTCCGTGGGATTGTTCCAGTGCTCGTGGATGCCGAGGCTTGGCAATCGTTTGACATTGCCCGGATGGTCGGGATCGTAAAATGTGCCCGAAGGAGGATTGTCCGCCATCGCCGCCTCGTGCACGTAGTCGTCAACTCCTTCCTTGCGTGCGTAATCGCTGTACTCCTCCCACAGGAAGTCGAAACCTACCGAGTCAATCGCGACCGGGTCCTGCGACGCAAAAAGGCTCGACGTCCAATCCCCGTTGAAAGGATACGAGCTCCACTTCCGCGGCGCTCTGTCTATCGGATGCACCCCCGAGTAGAGTCCATCAATCAGGTACAGGACAGTCTTTCCGCCAATATGAGCGTGGCCCATGAGGTCAACCAGATTTCGATATTTACCCGTGTCGCGGGGGAAGCCCGACCCGTGCAGGTCGTAGTACCCTTTCTGAGCGGGCCATCGGATCAGGGAGCCGTAGTGATTCTTCGCGCACAGCGTCACGCCCGCCCCCGTATGAGCCTTCAGATTCGCCAGGTTGATGAGGTACTCCGCCTCGGCAAAGCATACCGGCACGTAGTCCTGAAGGCATCCCTCCGGATTGCAGCTCCAATATATGGGGACGGACGACTGTTTCATCTGAACCCGGCCGAATTTCCCCGCGTAATCCAGGTACTTCACTTCGGGGAATTCTTTGTGGAGAATGTCATAGTACTCGTTGGCGAAATAGGCGAGACTGTCGCAAACAGAAATGTCGGATTCCTTGGCACCGACGGTTTTCACAAGCTGCCGGAGCACCGCCGAAATGACCTGCGGCGATGTGTTCATGTAGTCTTGCCAGCTCTCCAGATTGTAGTTCTCCGGGTTGACTCCTCCATGCGTCCAGATGAACCCGACGAAGTTCACCTTAATGGCAATCTTCTCGCCGGCCTTGTACCCGACATTCCCCTTGCCACGTTTCTCGTTGATGTACCTGAAAAGCTTATCCCACGCTACGGAGTCAGTGCTTTCGCCGGTCAGATTCTGGAGGGCTTGCGACAACATCCTTTCGACTTCTTTCTGGCTGGTGTGGTCGCTTTGCCACCAATGCCCGTCGCCCGGACCTTTCCAGTCCGTCGCGTCCGGGTTGTGCACCCAGACGACTCGCCCCGCGTGAATCCCTTGGGCGACTCCGAGCGGCTCGTTCGCCGCATGCGGTTCGGCTACCGCGGCTTTCTCAGCGCCGATCGCAAGGAAAAGGCACACGACAAGAGAGGCCCACACCAACCATCGCGGGCCCCCTTTCCCCCCGTGAGACCTCTTCTCATCCTGATGAGCGGACATTGCCTGTTTGCATTTTCCCGGTATCATCTTTCGTTCCTCACGTTTTCGGATATGGTTGTTTTCTCCCTCTGACCTCGCTTATCTTGCTGGCGACAGCAACGCTGTGTCAAACGATATTGTTGCGATGCATGATTGCCGTCAACAAATCCTCGGCAATTGGTCGCTGACGAGCATATCGAGGATGCGGGTGCCGCCCGCTTGGGTGGTCATGCACACCTTGCCAGGGTAGTCGGTGACGACCTTCCCGATCACGACGCTTTGCTTACCGAGCGGGTGCTTTCGCATGAGACTGACCAGCTTCTCGCCCGTGCCTTCCGCGCAAACGATGACCACGCGCCCCTCGTTCGCGACATAGAGCGGGTCGAGACCCAAGAGTTCGCTCAAAGCACGCACCGCCTTCTTGATTGGAATGCGTTCTTCGTCGAGAAGAATCCCGTGGTTCGCACCTTCAAGGAACTCGTTCAGGACGGTGGCGAGGCCCCCCCGCGTCGGGTCGCGCATCAGGCGTATTTTGGAAAAGAGGGGCTTGAGCGTTTGAACAAGTCCGTTGAGGGGAGCGCAGTCGCTCCGCAGCGTCGTCTGGAGACCAAAATCCTCCCTCGCCGCGAGGATGGCCATGCCATGGTCCCCGACAGTCCCGCTGACGACAATCTCATCTCCGACTCGAATTTCTTCATCGAAAAACCGCTCCGCGTAGCCGACTCCTGCCGTGTTCACGAACAGCCCGTCACAACTCCCTTTCTCGACGACTTTCGTGTCGCCCGTGACGATTCGTACACCTGCTTTCTGTGCCGTTCGTTGCATCGAGCGGATGACCTTTTGCAGCACCGACATCTCCAGCCCTTCTTCAATAATCAGCCCGCAAGATAGGAAAAGGGGCCTCGCCCCGACGACAGAAAGGTCATTGATTGTCCCGCTGACCGCCAGTTTGCCGATGTCCCCTCCGGGGAAGAACAGGGGTCTCACGACGTAGCTGTCAGTAGTGAAAGCGAGGTTTTGTGACGGGAACTTCAGAATAGCGGAATCGAGCAGCTTTCCCCTGCCGCCGAACTCCCGGACCATGACCTCGCGGATAAGGTCGTGCATGAGCTTTCCGCCGCTTCCGTGCCCGAGGAGAATTCTGTCTGCCGTCGTTGTCATTTTGACCCTGGCCTTCAATGGTACTTATAGTATGCGGCGCAGGCGCCCTCTCCGGATACCATGCAGGCGCCGACCGGATTCTCCGGCGTGCATCGTTTTGCGAAGAGGCGGCAGTCCGTCGGCTCTCGGGCCCCCTTCAAGACCAGTCCGCAGATGCACAGCTTGTTCTCGGCGGTCTTCTCAGTTTCGACGGATATCTGCGCCTGCGCGTCGAACCGCGCATACTCGGGCCGAATCCCGAGTCCCGTTCCGGGAATCACGCCGATGCCCCGCCAGTTCGCGTCTCGCGCCTCGAAGACTTGCTCCATGACTGCCCGAGCCGCGGCGTTTCCGTCTTCGTGCACGACCCGGCTGTATTGGTTTTCGACTTCGGCTCTGCCATCGCCGATTTGCACCACAAGCATTTCTATGGCCTGAAGAATATCCAGCGGCTCGAATCCCGTGATGACGCACGGAGCGTGATACGCCTCGACAATGCGTCGGTAGGCGTTTGAGCCGATGATGACGCTGACGTGCCCCGGGCAGATGAAGCCGTCTATTCGCACCTCGCCCTGGAGGAGAGCCTCCATCGCTAACGGGATGGTTTTGGCGGCGGAAACCACGAAGAAGTTGCGCAGTCCGATCTGTTCAGCCTGGAGGATTGCGGCGGCAATGGTCGGCGCCGTGGTCTCGAAGCCAATGCCGAAGAAGACGACCTGCTTGTCGGGGTTATCCTCAGCCAGCTTGACAGCGTCCATCGTCGAATAGACGATCTGCACCTGCCCGCCTGCCGCCTTCGCCTTCAGTAGGCTGGTGCTGGAGCCCGGCACCTTTGCCATATCCCCGAACGTCGCCAGGATGACAGCTTCTTTCATGGCGTACGTGATCGCCAGGTCCACCAACTCATTCGGGGTCACGCACACCGGACACCCCGGGCCCGACAGAAGCTTGAGGCTCTTCGGCAGAAGCGACCGCAGCCCGAAACGCTGGATAGCCATCGTGTGCGTGCCGCAGACTTCCATCAGTGACACCCGGCGTTCTCTGAGCGATTCCTCGATGCGTCGAATCAGCCCCCCGGCAATCTCCTTGTTCCTGAACTCCTCAACGAATTTCATGCACTTTGCCCTTCTTATGGTCGAACCGCGCCCCCGAGACGCTTTTCTAAGCAGTTCAGGGACCACGGCGGCGTTCCTCGGCGGATAGTAACGCCGTCCTCTGGCTTATCGTTCCGATCCGCAGGGGCGGTGCCCCCGGCAGGTGAAAAATGCCTGCGGCTTGATGACCAGGACCTTCGCCTATCAACAGAAAGATAGCAGAAATCCGTAGCGTTCTGAAGTACAATTGCAGCCGGCGCCTCGTCGTGCGAGTGGTGAAGTGAAAGGAAAAACAAGGATGATTCGAAGACGTTTTGCCGTACCGATTTCATGCATTTCGGCGATTGGTGTGTGGAGCATCGCTCCGATGATGTTGGCACCCGCGACGGAGCGCAGTACGGCTGCGAGAGTTCGCGACTTGACTACGAATCCATTGCGGATCGAATCGGGTGATGCGGGCTGGGTACATCTGCCTGCGGAGGTTCTGAGAAACAAAATCCGAGGAGGGCTGCTGGGCCAGATGCTCGGCAACCTGAACGGACTACCCCACGAGATGAAGTACATAGATGAGCCGGGGGACGTGACGGAATACACCCCCGCACTCCCGCAGGGGGCGTGGACGGACGACGATACGGACCTCGAGTGGGTGTACATCTGTGTGATGCAAAAGGAGAACGAGATACTTCTCTCGCCCCGGCGACTGACTGAATTGTGGAGCGAGCGGATCAACAAGGGCATCTGGTGCGCGAACCGGTTTGCGAGGCATCTGATGGACCTCGGCTTTGAGCCGCCGCTGACGAGTCGCTTCGCGCTGAACCCCTGGGCTGACTTCAATATCTCCGGGCAATTCCTATGCGAAACATTCGGCCTGCTTGCCCCCGGGATGCCACAGACCGCCAGCCGGATTGGCTTGAACTACACGCGGGTGGCTATTGACCTTGAACCAGCCCAGACCACGCAGCTTTTCTGCACGATGATCGCGACGGCGTTTCTCACCGATGATATTGAGGCGACCCTGGATGCTGGAGTGGCGGCGCTCGACGGTGAAAGCGTCGTTCGGGAGATCGTTGGGGACGTCCGCCGATGGCATGAGGAGCACCCGGATGATTGGCGTGCCACCCGGCAGCTTCTCAAGGAGAAGTACTCGCGATATGGCGGCGGCATGCGCGATAGAAACGGCTACGAGCTGAATACCGGCTCGACGATTGCGGCTTTCCTATACGGTCAAGGAGATTTCAGGAGAACCTTGATGACCGCGTTCAACTTCGGGTGGGACGCCGACAACGTGGCAGCGACCGCCGGCACCATCGTCGGTGTGATGAAAGGTTACCGGTGGATGCTTTCACAAGGTTGGCAGATTGTGGACCGCTATCGAAACACGAAACGCGAGAATATGCCGGACGACGAAACAGTCACAAGTTTTGCGGACCGTTTGACTGATCTGGCGGAGAAAGTCATCGTCGAACAGGGCGGACAAAGGCTGGTCATCGAAGGGAGACCTGTTTACCGCATCCGAATGGAGAAGCCCGCGAACCTCGAGCCGCTCCCGGATGTCGCGCAGCAAACAGCGCAGATGCGGGCGGAGATGGGCCGCGAGATCGAACAGGGAATCGCGCGGGGCAAATCGGAACAGGAGCTCGCCCGAGCGGCGTACCTGGCGATTTGCTTCGACATCTCCGGAAATCTCCGCGAGAAATATCCCGCGCAGTGGGCGAAAGCAGTGGAGACTCTGTCCGGCTATTGGAAAGTCATGCAAAACATTTTCTACGGTCCCGACATACCCGCGCTCATCAAACTGCGTGAAAAGGCAATCGCAGCGGGGTTGAAAAAGCCCGCCGAAGAAAGGCCCGTGTGGTAGCGGTCCCGGAGTTTTAATCTCGTTTGAAAAACAAGGACTTCACAGTACTGTCCACAAGAACCATCTTTCTTTAGAAGGGGGCTATGTTAGAAGAATTCAGCCGAAGGAGTTTCCTGAGAAAGTATGGGTGAGATTGCAGCAATTGCCCTGAGCAAGCTGAGGATTGTCCGCCATTCCCTGGAGGCGTTGCGAAGGCACTCGCGTCTAAAAATCGCCGTGGTGACTGCCTTCGGGGTGGGGTACTGGGCGGGGGCGTACTTCCTGTTCCGGGGAGCCTTTCGGTTCATGGAGCGTTTTCTTCCCGGGCTGGGTGATCTTCTCGTCAATCGCCTTTTCTACCTTTTTTTCCTGGCGACGTTTATCATGCTGGTCTTCAGCAACATGATCCTTGTGTATTCCGTCATTTACAAATCCCGGGAAGTTGACTTCCTCGCGGCAATGCCCATTCGTCACTCGACTATCTTCAAATGGAAGTTCGGTGAGGCTCTCTTTTTCAGCTCGTGGGCTTCGCTGTTCATGGCCGGCCCCCTTCTCCTGGCGTACGGGATTGACCGCTCCGCGGCTCTAACCTATTACCTCTCGGTCCCTCTTTTCCTCATCCCCTTTTTTCTCATCGCCGCAGGAATTGGCGGATGCCTGATGGTCCTGCTCGTGAGATTCTTTCCCAGGCGGAAGTTTCTGGCGGCCGTGGCACTGGTTTTTCTTGCGGCCGCAGCGCTCTTTCTTCTCCGAGAACCCACAGGGGCTTCGGAGGGAGATATTCTGGAGTCGCCCCTCCCCGTACTCGACGACATGATGCGTTTCGCGCGGCTGTCGCGCGGCGAACTTCTCCCGAGCACGTGGCTCGTTAAAGGGATACTTCTGGAGGCGAAAGGATACGCGGAGGGAATCTCGTGGGCTCGGGACAAGCTCATGGCGCTGGGGATGCTCTGGTCAAACGGGCTGATGGCTCTTGTCGTGTGTTCTTTCCTCGGTGGGCGGTTCTTCTACTCCGGGTGGTCTCGCAGTCGCAGTCTTGGCCGCAGTAGAAGTCTTCTGTGGAAAAGCGATTTGGTTGGACGACTCAGTTTCCTCTGGTGGTTCCTTCCGCCGCCGATGAGGGCGATGGTCACGAAGGACCTGCGGGTCTTCTGGCGAGACCCTACGCAATGGAGCCAGTTCGTCATCTTCTTCGGACTCCTCGGCGTTTACATCGTCAACCTGCGGAACCTCTCCTATCACGAATTCCCGCCGTTCTTCAAGAACCTCATTTCCTTCATGAACCTTGCGGCGACCGCTCTGACGCTGGGAACGCTGACTACTCGGTTCGTGTTTCCACAAATGAGCCTCGAAGGGAACAAATTCTGGGTCGTCGGACTCGCCCCCTTTCCGGTCGAGAAAATCCTGCTCGAGAAGTTTCTCCTCTGTCTTGTCTCATCCACAATAATCGCCGTCGGTTTGACATTGATGTCGGGGCTGATGCTGGGACTCGACGCCACGACCGTTCTGCTTTCTTCCGCGGCGATGCTTCTGATCTGTTTTGGACTGTCCGGGCTCAGCGTGGGCCTCGGCGCCCTTTTCCCGAACTTCGCCAGCGACAATCCCGCCCGGATTGTTTCCGGCTTTGGTGGGACACTCGCTCTGGTTCTCAGTCTCGCTCACATCACCGTTGTTCTTGCCGCTGAAATGGTCATCAGCCATGTCAATTTGGCCGGACAGTTCAAGGTCCCCGCGGTGCTGTGGAGCTGCATCGTCCTCGGGGTCGCCGCCGTGTGTCTGAGCATCCTCGCGGGGACGCTGCCCATGACCCTCGGAGCCAGGCGCCTCAGAAGGACAGAATTCTAAGGTCCTCGACTCAAGTTCCTGCCCTTCGTCCAAAGCCATTCCTTGTGTGTCACCGGATGAAGTTACGCACGCCGGAAGATGCCCACAAATCTCTTGACGCTTGTACGGACGCGTGGTATTAGTAACACAAAAGAATACTTCGTAATACAAAGGGCGCCAGAGAAAAAACGTCCGTGCTCTGGTGGATTTCCTCAACAAGGTTGTGAAATGCATATTCCACCTGGCTATCTGAGTTCTGAGGTCGCCGTCGGGACGTACGTAGTAGGCGTCGGCGTGTGCACCGCGGCAGTCTGGAAGGCGAATCGCGACCTGAGCGAGAAACAGATTCCCCTCCTCGGCGTGATGGCGGCCTTTGTCTTTGCGGCACAGATGCTCAATTTCCCAATTCCCGGCGGGACAAGCGGCCATTTCCTCGGCGCCCTCATGCTTGCTGTCTTGCTCGGCCCGCTCACGGCATGTCTCGTTATGGCGGTTGTCCTGGCGGTTCAATGCCTCGGCTTTGCTGACGGCGGTCTGGATGCCCTCGGCGCCAACATATTTAACATGGGTGTTGTGGCAGGCGCCGGGTGTTATTACGTGTACGTGTTCCTCAAGAGGTTCTTGCCGAAGACAAGAGCTGGATTTCTGGCGAGCGCTGCCGTCGCAGCATGGTTTTCGATCGTGCTTTCTTCGGCTTTTTGCGCCGTCGAGCTCTGGCTATCGGGAAAGCTTCCGCTCGGTGTGACGTTGCCTCTGATGGTTGGCATTCACTCGGTGATCGGTCTGGGGGAAGCGGCAGTGACTGTGGGCGTTCTGACTGTCTTGATGGAAGCGCGCCCGGACCTCGTTCGTGACCGGCTATCCACGAGAACGGCAGCAATGGTGGCCGAATAGGATCACGCCGATGAAACGAAACATGAGATTCCTCCTCGCGGGACTGGGTTTGTCGCTGGTCATCGCGTTCTTCCTTTCTCCTCTCGCGTCGTCTCTGCCCGATGGACTGGAGAAGGTGCTTGAGAAGCTCCTCCTGGGGGAACCCGTGGAAGAAGGCGCCAGTCCAGCTTCAGCTCCGCTTCCCGATTATGTTGTCCCCGGGGTGAAAAACAAGTGGGTCTCGACCGCCCTGGCGGGACTTGTCGGCACAATCGTCGTTTTTGCGGTTGCGCTTCTCATGGCCAAAGCTTTGGCCAGGAAAAAGAGCTCGCCAGCGGGGAGGAAAAGCGATTGAAGCACGGCTTCTTGGACAAGTACTCCGACCTTAGTAGCCCCCTCCATTCTCTTTCGGCGACCACGAAAGTCATCGTCTTTCTCGTTCTCATCATCGTTTGTGTGACGACCGCCCCGACGGCATATTTCTCGTTTGCAGGTTATCTTGCTTTTCTCATGGTGTGCCTTGCTGTATCGCGCGTTCCGGTGATTCACGTGTTGAGGCGATCCCTCGTTGTTGTGCCCTTTCTGGCGATGGCGGCTCTCTCCATTCCGTTTTTCTCGCGCGCCGCAGAAGGCAGAAATGCCATAACTGCCGCCCATCCCGGTTTGATTGTTTTTCAAGGTATTGCGCTCAAGTCCTTCGTCAGCGTGTGTTCTCTCATACTTCTGTCCGCCATAACGCCATTCCCACATTTTCTCAGCGCGCTGCGAAAACTCGGAACTCCGCGGCTCCTGATTTCATTGATGAGTTTTACATACAGATACCTGTTTCTGATGGTCGAGGAATTCGAGCGGATGGTTCGCGCGCGGGATGCCCGGTGCTACGGAGGCGGGTGGCTGTGGCAAACGAAGGTCGTCGGCCGCATGGTCGGCACATTCTTTGTCCGCAGCTACGAACGTGCCGAACGCGTCTATCACGCCATGACCTCGCGAGGCTTCGACGGGCGCGTCCCCGTAGAAGATGCCCAACCCATGCGCCTGAAGGACCACTTGTTTGTCTTGCCGTCCGTTGGTTTCCTGGTCGGTTGCAGGATTTTCCTGGCGCCGGGATGGCTTTTCTGATTGCCCATGGTTTCACAGTTACCAGGGACTATCACGGACTTCGCTCGACCGGAGACCATCAAAATGTCCTCACCGTCTTGGCGACTTTGCGTTTTACAATTCTCCTTCCTTAACGCAAAGACGCAGAGGGGCGGGGACTGAAACACGCAGACGGCGGGCTTGTTCTCGAGGCAGATGAAGAAAGTAATCGAAATCGAATCGCTCCATTTCACTTATCCGGACGGCACCGTCGCCCTTCGCGGGATCACCCTCGATGTCCTCGAGGGCGAAAAAGTTGCGCTCATCGGACCCAACGGCGCCGGTAAATCTACCTTTCTTCTTCACCTCAACGGTATCTTTCGCGGGGACGGCAGCGTTCGCATTGATGGACTCCCCGTCGAGAAAGATAACCTGAAAGCCATCCGGCAGAAGGTCGGCATGGTTTTTCAGAATCCCGACGACCAACTCTTCTGCCCGACCGTTTTCGACGATGTCGCATTTGGCCCGCGCAACTTGGGGTTGGACCATGACGAGATCGAGCGCCGCGTCAGCGAGAGCCTTGCCGCCGTCGGCATGGAAGGGTCCGTGAAGAAGTCGCCTTTCCGGCTGAGCTTCGGGGAACGGAAACGCGTGGCGATTGCTACAGTCCTTGCCCTGCGCCCGAGCGTCTTAGTGATTGATGAACCGACCGCCAACCTTGATCCCCGAAGCCGGAGAGCAACCATCGCCCTTCTCCGAGACCTCCACGACACTCAGGTCATCGCCACACACGACCTTGCCCTTGCGAGCGAACTGTGCAGCCGTATTATCCTCCTCGACAGCGGCCAGAAAGTCGCCGACGCTCCCGCCGCAAAAATCCTTGAAGACAACACCCTCCTCCAAGCTCACGGTCTTGTATAGCGCGACGCCCCCGCCAGCAGTAGCTGTGAAATTGCCAAGGGTAGGGGAGTGCCAGAAAGTTGGAGGTTCGGCTCCGGCCTGATTGGCTTGCCGAGCGCTGACCGACGCGGGTTGCCGCGCGGGATATCTTACTCAGGCAGGACGACGGCGCAGCGGAAGCCTGTGTTCGCGGCTTTTTCCTGGGGACGCGCCCAACCGCTGGCTGTGGTCTGCACCTTCAGGTCGCCGTCGAACCACGATCCTCCTTTGAGCACCCGACCGATTGCTCTCGGCGTAGTCGTCCATTCCCAGATATTCCCCGCCATGTCGTAGCAGCCGTACGGGGAGACGCCGTTCGGGTACTTGTCAACCGGTGTCGTCTTCTCGATCCCTTCGAGATAGGAATTGCATCTCCCCTTCTCGAACTCATCTCCCCAGGGATACTTCCGCCCGTCCGCGCCTCTCGCCGCTTTCTCCCATTGCGTCTCGCTGGGAAAGGCTTTCCCCGCCCAGCGGCAGTACGCGACCACGTCGTACCAACTCACAAGGACGACGGGGTGTTTCGCCTGCCCCTCCGGGCACGTTCCTAATCGCCAGTTGTACGGCTTCGCCCAGTCCTGGGGCATTTGTGGCACGGGGTGCTTCGTCTCCTCCACGAATTTCGCATATCGCTCGTTCGTCACCGGGAATTTGTCAATGTAGAAGGTTGGCTCTTCGCGTTTCTCCTTCTCCTCGCCGAACAAGAATTCGCCTCCGGGCACCAAGACCATCTCCGCCCCATCTTTCAGCCAGACAATCTCCTTCGGCATGCCGTTCAGCCACACGGTCCCCGGCTTCGGCTTGAGAAGCTTGTCCCAACCCGGCTTGAGCTTCGGCTGGGATTCCTCAGGACTCTTCTTGCTTTCATCTTCAGCAAAGACGGGTGACGAAAGGAAAAGCCACGCCACGAGAGGCGCCGCTGTCAGAAATCTCTTTACCCATTTATCCATTGCACAATTCTTGGACGACAATTCGCATGTTATCGGCCGGATGCTATTCCATTTTGCTTCTCATTTCAACCTTATCCCGCCGCTCTCCGAACCACGAGACACGCCGCGCCGATGAAGCCCGCCGAATCGCCTAACTTCGCCGGAACCACCCGCGTTTTCGCTGCGGGCGCGCTACAGATGTGCTTTCGCAAATAGTCCTCCGTCGCAGGAACGAAAAACTCAAACCCTCGAACCAGCGACCCGCCGAGAACAACCACATCCGGATCGAGAATATTGATGGACCACGCGATCGCGTACGCCAAATCCTGCCCGAACAACTCCCAGGCCTTCAACGCACCCTTTTCGGCCTCGCGCGCTCTTTCGAGAATCTCCGGAGGTGGAGCGTCATTTCCTGTTAACCCCCGATAATTCCGCTGCAGTCCCCTCCCCGAAACATAATCCTCGATGAAGCTTTCCTTGTAAGGCGAGAACCAGATTTCCCCGCCCGTCTCCGTCGCTCCGATGTGAACTTGCTTATTGATGACGATCCCGCACCCAAATCCCGTCCCCAGAGTAAAACCGAGGACCGTCTCCGCGCCAGCCGCAGCACCGAAAAAGCTTTCCGCCAGGACAAAGCAGTTCGCATCGTTATTGACCTCGACAGGCAGCTTGAAATGCTCCGCCGCCGCACGCCGAATCGGAAACCCGTGCAACGTCTTGAGCTGAATCGGATCAATGAAAACCCCCTCTCGTATCTTCAGCGGCCCCGGCACACCGATCCCGATTCCCGTAACGTCTCCAAGAGACTTCCCCGCCGCCGACAGCGACTCCTCCACCGACCGATACAGGCGCCCCATAATCGCCTCCGCCTGCTCCCCCGCCCCCGTCGGGACCTTCACCGGCTCACCGAGCACTCGACCCTGACCGTCCAACACCCCGGTCAGAATCTTCGTCCCACCGACATCCACGCCTCCGACGACTTTGTCGCTCATGCATTCAGTGTCCGGCGGCGCCATTTCAAGTCATGCCTTGACGCGGGAGCCAAAAAAGGGCCCGCTTGCGAAGTCTCCGAGCCTTTGCACATGTTAGGGTGTGCTCGAACCAACGTCAATACTTGATGCTGGCGCAATTGGGCGTGGGTCGGAACAACCGCTAACGTGGCTGGCTGCTCCGCCTTCGGATTTGTTCGATGGTTTCAGCGAGATGATTCTCAATCCCTTCCGCATCCGGACTCCGGGCAATCGCCTCTAGCTCCGGAATCACCGAAGGGTCGCCAAGTTCCTGTAGCTTGCGCAGTACCTCCTGGCGTTCCCATGGCTCAACGCTCTCTCTCACCAATCGCAGGCAGAAGCCGGTGATGATCGGCCTTGCTTCTTCGGAGAGGTTCTGCCTCGTGTAGTACAGGATGTCATAGGCGCTGCGCCTCTCACCATGCATTTCGATAAGGCGTTCGGCCATGGGCACGCTGACGGGCCCGCGCCGTTGCATCCACTCCCACGTGGCGTCGGTCAACTCCGGATCCCTCGACAACTCGATCACCAAATCCTCGATCTCTGAACCGTAATCATACTGGAAATGGTGACGCCATAATTCATCCAGGACTTTCTTCTGGACTGACTTATCTTGGTCTTGAAGGAGAGCCTTCAAAGTGGACGCCACTTCTTCCCTGCGCTCGTCTCCCCCGAGCCACCCGCATCGAGAGACCGCCTCCAGGCGCATTTCGGGGGAAGGATCCCGCAGCATGGAAAGCACTGTGTCGAGCTGGTCTTCTTGTGGGCAGACCGCGTATAGGCTGTTGAATGCGGCCTTTCGCACCTCGACATCTTCGTGCTTTAGTGCTGCCAGGGCATACGGCTTGAAGGTTTCCTTGTCGAGGTCGAACCCACCGAGCCGCCATAGCGCCGTCAATCCGAGGAGCATATCCTCCTTGTCATCGCTCTTCACTAGCGCCTCAAGTTCCAGAAGCCCTTGTTGCCGGAGGAAGGGGTCCTTGCGTTGAAGAATCTTCTTGCGAATCTCATTCGATTTCTCGTGGAGGTTCCTTAGTCTCTCCGAACGCTCGCGCCTCTCCTTCCATTGATCAAACTCGCGCCGCTTTTCTTCTTCCTCAGGGGAGAGCGGAGACGGGATTCTCTCCCTGGCATCTGCCAGCTCCTCGCGCAGCTCCCGCACCTCGTTTTCTCTCCCCGCGAGTTCCAGCCGATATTTCTCCAAATCGGCGCGAAGGTCCTTCACCCGCCCCGCATCTGCCCCCTTATCTCTTATCTCAGTCCTCGGCGACACCGACACCGCCTCCGGCTTCCTGCTTTTCGCCACCGTCGCCCCAATCACAAACCCGGCGACTGGACCAACCACCAAGAGTGTTATCCACGCTACCCTATTCACGTCTGGCCTCCCACCTGGACAAGGTTTGTTCCGTACTTTCTCGTCCCTTCTTTTCTGTTTCTTGCGGGTTCCGCCCGTCGGCGCCCCCCTCGACGATGTTCTACTCTGCCGCCTCTTCCTCGTGTGAGGCCTGTGTCTCCTTTCTGGTTCGACGGCTAAGGGAGGGCAGCGACCCACCCGCCTGAAGATAGCCGATAGTCTCCGCCAGAGCTTCCGGCACCCCCACCGCACCGCTTCGAGCCACCTCTTCGAGGACAGGAACACAGTCGCGATCCCGCGAATCACGGAACACAGTCAGTGCGCGAAGCTGGAGGCTATCGTCGTAGCGGCCGTTTAGGACTTTCAGGCAAAGCTGGAAAACGACGGCCCGCGGCTCTTCGCCGTCGCCGATGATCGGACTCTGAAAAATCTCCCTGAGCACCCGGTCGCTGTACCCTTCACCGTCACGGAATAATTCAAAATCCGTGTCCAGAAGCATCTGTCCCAGGCGCTGCGCGTCCTGCGGGCTGAACATTGTTCTCCTGTCCCACCAACCCATCACTTCCTCGGCCTTGCGAGGGTCACTCAACATATCGCTCACGAGGCTCTCGGTTCGCTTCGCCCTCTCGTCCGATTCTTGGAATCCGTACACCTCGGACAGCGCGAGCAGCGCCCTTCTTCTGACCATCTCATCCTCATCTTTCAGGAGTGACGTCAGGACCACTTCCATCTCCTCCGCCCGCTCTTTCTCGGCCAAGGAACCGAGATGAAACGCCACCGAGCCCCGGATTTCGGGCGACGAATCGCGCACCATTCCAAGCAAGAGGTCAATCCCCTCGTCCTTGTCCCAAACCGACGACAGGCAATTCGCGGCAGCACGCCGCACCTCCGCCGATTCGCTCTGCCTCGCTGTGAGAATCTGCGGCTTGAACCTCTCCGCTCCGACATCCATCCCGTCGAGGTGGAAAAGCGTCGTTAGTCCCAGGAGCAAGTTGTCCGGGTCGCCGCTTTCGACAAGGCGACTCAACTCCTCAAGCCTTTTTTCCCGCAGGCGCCCGTCGCTGCGTTGAACGATTTCTCCCCGGAGCGCCTTTGCCTTCTGAAAAAGAGCCTCCGATCTCTCGGCCCGCTTTCGCTTCTCGTCCTCTTCCTTCTTCCGCTCCTCCTCCTCTGGGTTAGCGGGAAGTGGCAACTGCCCCTTCACCTCTGCCAGTTCCGCCTCCAATTCCGCTATCCTTTTTTGACTTTCGGCGAGTGCCCTGGCCAGCTTTCCCAGGCTCGAGACCGGCGTCCTCACCCGATTGGATTTGTTTTCCCCCGGCTCGGTTTTCGGTTCCTGTTGGCGGCGCTCGGGCCTCGGTTTCTTCCTGCTGCTTGTCGCCGTCCCGACGGCGATCCCCAGGCACAACCCAGCCACTAATGGCGCAATCCATCCCTTGTTACTCATGTTTTCTCACCTCGCTTGAGTCGGTATGTTCCGAAGATGTTCGATGGTTTTCGCCAGTTCGTCCTCGATCCCTTCCGCATCGGGGCTGCGGCTGATCTCGTCAAGTGCAGGAATGACCCACGCGTCGCCCATCCTCCCCAGTCCCTCGAGAGCCTCGCGCCGCCTGCCGTTCGACAGGCTGTCTCTAACAATGCCGAGATAAATGTCGCGCACAATCGGTTTCGCCTCCTCGGCAAGACACGGGTGGCCCTGGCGCTCACGGAAGTCATTCGGATCGCCGAAATGAATCGCTCCGGGATGCAGGAATCGCATGACCGTTTCATCTGAAGTCCCCTCCCGATACATGTCGGCCAGGCGCTGGACAATCGGGGCGCCTATCGTATCTGTTTCGTGGTGCAGCAGCCTTGTGAGAGGCCCCTCGAAGCCCTTTTGATCTAACAGCTTGACTACAATGTCATTCAACTCTTCGGGAAGCTCATACAGGTCCCACAGGATATGCTGCTTATCAGACGGCTCGCCCTCTTCGAGGAACGACCTCAACGCGGGGATAGCCAGTTTCTTGTGCTCGGGCGCCGACGAGTCCTTCAGCATCATCGTCGCCCAGTAGCGCAAGTCGGGGTCTTCGATCATCCGAGCAGCAATCGTCAGCCTTTCCTCATAGGGGCACACGAGGCTGAGGCAATCAGCGGCTCCCCTCTGGACCGAAGGGAGC
Source organism: bacterium (assembly GCA_030691545.1). Classification (GTDB taxonomy): domain Bacteria; phylum Auribacterota; class JABMQX01; order JABMQX01; family JABMQX01; genus JAUYEE01. Next base: position 16,636 of record JAUYEE010000215.1, read on the forward strand.
TCATCGGCCAGAGCTGCGAGGACGTAAGGCTTATATTTCTCCGTGTCCAACTTGATGCTCCCGAGCCCACGGAGGACATCAAACCCCATCTCGCGATCTTCCGGGTTTGCACTCTGGAAAAGGGCAAGAAGCTCCGTCAGCCCTGCCTCACGAAGGGCCTTGTCTTTCCGCTGAAGAATTTTCCGCCACAGCGTGTCACTCCTTTCCCGTTCCGGCTTCCTCGCCTCGTCTCGCTTCCGCGATTCCAGTCGCTCCCTCAGCTCTTTCTCCAAATCCGGGCCAAGCTCCGGCCGCAGCCGAGACCTGAGAGCAGCCAACTCCTCCCGCAGCCTCTGGATTTCGCTTTCCTTCCCGGCGACTCCTTCGCGCAGCTCATCGAGCTCCGCCACGAGGTCGGACGCGTCCGCCGACTTTTCTTCTTGGTGCTTCGTTTCAGGGCGCAGCAGCCGTGCGATGGATTTCGGCTGTTTCGGCCGTGCCACCACGGCCCCGCCAACAACCGCCCCACAAGCGGAAATCGCCCACAAACCCAACCACATCGCCTTTTTCATTTTTCCTCTCGCTCACGACGGAGCGACTCTATTTTCGGACGGGATGACAGGATTATCAGGATAGTCCCAGCGAGGAGACAAGCGGCAGGTTCTCACTTAAAATCCTGTCTATCCTGTAA
>JAUYEE010000322.1 GCA_030691545.1 bacterium
ACACGTTCTTCGTCGCCGAGAGCGGAGCGTTTCGAGAACTGATCCCGGATCAGGTACGCTCTCGCTTTGAGATCGGTCTCCTTTTGCTCGTCATAGAAGCCCCGCAAGGATTTCGACGAGTACAGCGTCACCGCCAACAACGACAACAGCGTGACCAGCACAAACGAGGGGAAAATTTGCCAGAGCAGTCGCCTTCTTCGCATGCCTCACTCCTTGAACCGGTACCCGACGCCGCGAACGGTCTCGATGTATTCGCTGCACGGGCCAAGTTTCTTTCGCAGTCCGACAATCTGCACGTCAACGGAGCGGTCGGTCACGGGATAGTCGCTTCCCCGGACGACATCCACAATCTGCGAGCGAGTGAACACCCACCCCGGCCTCCTCGCCAGAGAATGAAGCAACCGAAACTCCGTGTAGGTCATCTCCACGGGCTTCCCGCGAACGAGCACTTCGTGCCGCCCCGGATGAATCACCAGATCGTGAATCTTGATGACCTGCGATTCAGCCGCCGGTTCCAGCGACTTCCGCCGAAGCACCGCGCGCAACCGCGCAAGGAGAATGCGCGGACTGAACGGTTTCGTTACATAATCGTCAGCTCCCAGTTCCAGTCCCGCCACAACGTCCGCTTCCTCTCCTTTCGCCGTCAGCATCACAATGGGGATCGCTGACGTCCGGCTGTCAGCCTTTAGAATCCTGCACACCTCCAACCCGTCAAGCCCCGGCAGCATCAAATCTAAGATGATAAGGTCCGGCGACTCCAACTTTGCCGCTTTGAGGGCGTTCTCACCTGTCCCGGCGCAGACGGTCTTGTATCCGTTCTTTGCCAGATTGTAGCGGACCAGCTCCAGGATGTCTTCTTCGTCGTCCACAACCAAGATTTTTTCGTTTGCCATGTTTGTTCCCAAGGTTGAATGGCGTTACGAGGCTCGCGGACAACAATGCCAGACCGGTGTTAAACCGTTGTCAGAATCTCGTGCACTTTGCGCTACGATTCTCGCCACGACGAACCCTTCGGATTCCAAAGTCCCGGCGCGCAACCCACGGGGTCCCGCGGAATGCAGTCGGCCAGGGCCCACCGTCGGATATCCCAGACTCGGTGCCGCCGAGGTGAGCGAAACCCTCTCAATGCAGCTTGTGTGGGTGATAATACAGTGTCAACACGCTTTTCACAAGAAGTGTCGGAGGGGGAGAGTAGGGCCTCAGCATCGGCGGACGCGGCCACCTTCGAACGGGCTGAGGCCATTCGTCCTCAAGTGTAGCGCCGGGGAGGTGGCATCCCGCCTTTGGCGGGACCCGTGAATGTAGCGCAGGCCCGCCCCGCGTGCCTGCATCCCTAACATGGGCAAGATGCCCATGCGACCTCCCTGGATGTAGATGCGGCATCCAGCCCCGCTGGGGCGGGGCTGGAAGCCGTTTCTACTTGATATATCGGGGTCCGGGCATGAACCACTGAAACGTAGCCGCACCCGACCAGACCTGTTCCACGCCACGAAAATGTTGACTGCGGCGTACGGAGTGGTAGGATTATGCCATGAGTGTGTGGAAGATGGGACACTGACGGCTCGCTGATACGACGGGCAACGCGGCGGAGCAGACATGCCTACACGCGTCAAGTTCAAGCCCACAAAAGCCTCGCCCTCCACCGGGAGGGCTGGCAAGGAGAAGAAAAAGAATGGAAGGCGACGACCTCAAAAAAGGGATTGAGGCGGCAGCCGAGTACCTGAGACGCTGCGGTGCGAGGGAGGTGTATCTTTTCGGGTCGGCGAGCAAAGGGGGCTTGCGTCGAGCTTCGGACGTGGACTTAGCCGTCGAGGGCTTGCCTCCAGAGGTATTCTTTCGCGCCATGGGGGAGTTGTTTCGCATTCTCGACCGACCTGTGGACCTGATTGACCTGGACGAAGACAATCCTCTCACGCGCGCTTTAAAAGAGGGAGGGGAGTTGAGCCGTGTCTGATAGACTGCGCAGGGAGATTGCCATTGAGAGGGAGCTTCTCAATCGCCTCCTGGTGAATCACAGGGAGTTGATGGAACGTTGCGCCGAACGAGAACCGGACTCGGTCGAGATTTCCGCGCTCGCAGCCATGTTGCATTCGTTCTACACAGGCTTGGAAAACGCGTTCAAGCGAGTTGCTGTGCATCTTGACCGAGCACTGCCGGAAGGTCCAGCGTGGCACAGTCGCCTGCTTGAGCGGATGGCTGAGCCGACCCAGCAGCGTCGCTCCGTGATTTCCTAGGGCTTGCGCGACCGCCTCCGCCCATACATGGCCTTCCGCCACAAATTCCGCCACACCTACTCCTTTGACCTACGCTGGAGCCAGATGAAGCCCCTGGTCGTCGAATGCGAAGACGTGCTGCGACAGGCGGAAACAGAACTGGATGAATTTCTTGACTGCCTGAACAAATGACGGACCTGGGCCGCCTGAGAATCCGCCCCATGATTGACGAGGCGGCGGTAGCATCAGAGGTGCGGAGTCAACCGGCGCGTGGAGTGACGGTTGCGTCAGGAAGATAGCCATTCCCGAAAAGTGAATTCCTCGTCGGAGCCAAGCCGCCAGAGGAGCAGGGCACGGAGCAAGAGACACGCGGCGATCCACCATAAGAACACCCTGACCACAGGCTTGTTATCCTTATACGTTGCCAGGGCACAGGTTCTACTTAAAAACTTTTCCCTCTGCATCTGAGAGCCATCCCCTATGCGACGGGAAGCTGCCGCATCCCCCAGTCAGAGCCCTTCCGCCCCCATCACGGCTGCCGCCGGCCTTCGCATTTCTTCCCTGTGACTGACACGGGACACGCACCACTTCCCGCACCACTCGACAGGACGGGGGCCTATCAAGGGGGATTCTGGAGACGTAACATCATGGCAGGGCGACAGAAATAAAAGAGGCGGCGCCCGGATTCGAACCGGGGGATAAAGGATTTGCAGTCCTTCGCCTTAACCACTTGGCTACGCCGCCTTCATCTTTGTATTGACGTGGCTAATTGGTATAATCATTACCGTCAACTGTCAACGAAAAAGGTTCGTAAACGGGCGGCAGATTCCCGCTCACGACCGGTTGACGTGGGGCTTTGAGCGGGTGGTGTACTGGTGTCTCAAGGCCTCACAATCGGAGGGATGCAACGTCGCCACTCACGCGACCGATGCGTCCCCTAAAAGGGGAGGGTTTGGACCATGAAAAGAAGACCGGCAGCTTCGGGCAGGTTCTATCCGGGCAGCGAATTTTCTCTCAGGAAACAGATCGAGAGGTACATCGCCGCAAAACCGCGAGCAAAAGCGGTGGCCGTCGTCGCTCCCCACGCGGGGTACGATTTCTCCGGTCGCACTGCGGGAGCGGTTTTCTCGGAGGTCGAAATCCCGGACACAGCAATCATCTTAGGACCCAATCACTGGGGAGCCGGGAGCGATTTCGCCATCATGAGCCGAGGCGTTTGGGACACGCCATTAGGGGAAGTTGCGATTGACTCCGACCTCGCCGCCGCCCTGAAAGAGAATTGTGAGTTCCTCGAAGAGGACGCCGCAGCACACGAAAGTGAGCATTCTCTCGAAGTCGAAGTTCCGTTTCTCCAATACGTGAATCCGAAGGTGCATATTGTCCCCATCGCCATCGCCGCCCACGAGGAAGAGATGCTTGAGGAGCTTGGGAAGGGGATTAGCGAAACGGTTAAAAATGCCGGGAAGGAGATTCTCATCGTCGCCAGCACCGACATGTCCCACACGGAACGCTCGAATCCCGCACGGCAGGAAGAAGCTCGCAAGCGGGACATGATGGCGATCGGAGCGATCCTGGAGCTCGATGCAAGGAAGCTCCTCCGCGCGGTCAGCGAGGAACACATCACCATGTGCGGTTCCGCCCCTGTCGCAGCGGCCATAACAGCCGCGAGACTCCTCGGAGCGAAGAAAGGCCGCCTCCTCTCTTACACCACAAGCTACGACACGACCGGCGACTACAGCTACGTCGTGGGCTACGCGGGCATTGTCATCGAGTAATGGCTTCCGGACAGCTCTCGAAGTAGCGGCGTGAGTGTTCCTTCGAAGCGTACGCGGCGTGTTTCCCGGAGAGAGGACAGACAGAAGGAGCTATCATTCTCTTTCACTCGCCCGCTTGCTGCGCGCCCTCAGGCGCCTTGCCCGTCAGAAGTCCTTCGAGAAGCGGGACGAGCCGCTCTTTCATCTCAGCCCGGGTCTGGCGGTGGCGTTCGAGCCGTTCCTCGTCCGTTCCCGGAAAGAATGTCGGGTCGGCGAAGCCCAGGTGGATGTGCGTTGCCTTCCCAGGGAAAATCGGGCAATGTTCCTCCAGTTCATCGCACAGGGTGATGACGTAATCGAAATTCTCGTCAAGGAATTTCCCGTAATGCTTTGAGGTTTGCCCGGAGATGTCAATACCGATCTCCGCCATCACCTGGACAGCCGGGGGGCTGACCCTCGCCGTGAGTATCCCCGCCGAAAACGGCTCGATCCGGTCGGCGAAGAAATGCCTGGCGAACCCCTCCGCCATCTGGCTGCGGCAACTGTTCGCCACGCAGAGGAAAAGGACCTTTAATTTACGCTTTCGGCGTTTTGACACCTCTGATTGCAAAACGCAACTCCTTCCAGAACCACACTAAATCTCGCCTTGTGTTTGCCTATGTTTCGCCGCCGATGGGCCACGTTTCCCTCGGTTTTCCGCAGGGCATCGGCGCTCAGATTCGTGACAGCCGCCCCAATTGTCCTCGCATGATACACCGCGAACGGAAAAAGGAAAGGGATTTTCGTTGTATGGCCACACGTATGGGCGGCGGCGAGGCGCAGGGTGGGGTCTGCTGACGGGGAAGATGGAACCGCGGATGAACGCGGATGAGAATGCGGAGGGTCTTTCGGCGCGGCGCGGAGCGCGGGGACCGTCTTGCACTGTCCACCCAAAAGTGAGGGCTTACATTCTTCCTCGGATGTGGCTTGACAGTTCACCCACAAAGCGGATAGGATTACCATTTTGAGATGGGCGTTCGTTGAGGCTAAAGCAATGATTCGGAAAATAACGATTATCAAGGGAAGTCAGACAATTGGTTAAGAGGACGTACCAGCCATCGAATATTCGGAGGAATCGCACCCACGGGTTTCGAAAGCGGATGAGCACCCGGTGGGGGCGTGCCGTACTGAAGAACAGAAGGCGGAAGGGGAGAAAACGCCTGAGCGTGTAGTCGTGCAGAGATACACTTTCTCTCGGTCGGAACGGCTGCGCAAGTCGTCGGACTTCGATCGAGTGTACTCGAGCGGAAAGCGATCCACGAGTTCCACTCTCACGGTCATTTTCGATGTATCCCCTGCGGGCGCCACCAGGGTTGGACTGAGCGTCGGCAGGAGAATCGGGAAAGCCGTCGTGCGAAACCGCGTGAAACGGTTGTTGCGAGAGGCGTTCCGCCTGAACAAGAATCGGGTGAAAAAAGGACACGACATCATCCTTGTTGCTCGAAAAGGGGTGGAAGAACTGAACTTCCGGGAGGTTGAGGCTCAGGTTATGGACCTTTTTGGCCGAGGCGGTCTGCTGGTTCCGGAGACTGAAGAGTCTAAGGGGCCGGGGCCCGCGCCCAATGCCGGTTAGCCAGGACGTGGATAGGGCGGTGTTCTGAGGTGGCATGGGCATTTTGCCCATGACTCAGGGGCTGGAAGCCCCTGCCACTTCCGATGTGGCCTGCCGGGAAATAGGGCGGCGTGCAATTCATCTCATCACAGGCCGGGATGAAAAGCGTGTTGATTCTTCTTGTCAAAGGATACCAAGCGACGCTGTCTCGCGTTCTGAGGCCGGCCTGTCGCTTTGTGCCGACGTGCTCGGAATACATGATTGAGTGTCTGGAAAAGAAGGGTGTGCTGCGGGGGCTTCTCAAGGGAACGTGGCGGTTGCTGCGATGTAACCCTTTGTTCCCCGGCGGATATGACCCCGTGGAACAGGACGACCGATGCTGAGACGATACGTACTGTTTTTTGTTCTGAGCTTTCTGGTGGTGTGGGCCTTCGCCCTGGTCCGGCAGCGCTACTTTGCCCCGCCGCTTCCACGGAAGCCGCCTGCGAAAGAAGAGGAGACCGAGGCAGAAAAGCCTACGACCCCTCCTTCTGAGGGGGAGAAAGAGGAACAGATAACCCCCGTTGAGCAGCCGTCCGAGTCCCCCGAAGGCAAGCCTGCCCCAGCCATTAGCGTACCCACCGTGACCGCCGAACAGCGCCGGCTGGAAGAGAAGGTTTGGCTGGAGAACGACTTCTGTCGGGTGACCTTCACAAAGTACGGGGCGGCAGTCCGGGAAATCCTGCTTCACACGAATCAGAGGAACAAGGAGGTGGTCATCCAGGGGGATGAGCCTGTCGAGTTACCCGGCAAGACCGTAAATGGCAGCCTGAATCCCCTTGCTATCACCTCACGCGGGGAGAAGCGGTCGGACAGGGAAGAGGTTTTCGACCTGTCCAGCCACACGTTCGAACTAACGAAGAAACCGGACAGGAAGCTTGTGTACGAGCTGAAGTTAGAGGGGCGACTCAAGATCACAAAAACCTTCGAGCTCGCGCGCGACGGTTATCTCCTGACGTTGGAAGTAGCTTTCGAAAACCTCTCAGAACAGGCCATCCCCGTGCCGACTCACCAAGTGAGAGTGGGAACGGTCTTTCCGGTCGGCGAAAAGGGCGGGTATAAGAACGTAAGGCTTCTGGCGCTGGGGGAAGGACGCGTGCAATCCTTCTCATCGAAACCCGGCAAGGCCGAACCGAAGACGGTTCCCTATATCCGCTGGGCGTCCGCGGGCAATGAGTACTTCGCTCTCATCCTCTCGCCGGAACCCGAAGACCGAAAGCTCGGCAACACGAAGATTCCTGTGGATAGGGTCATCCCCGATGTCGCGAAGGCGACCGCAGGTTTGCTGGAGAAGCCGAAGAGCGGCTCGGAGAAGTCCGATGACTATTATTATTCCCTTGGCGTCGGCGTGAGGGAATTTGACCTGAGAAAGGGCGACCGGGTGACCCACCGGTACACCTTCTATGCGGGGCCGAAAGAATATGACCGGCTGCGGCAGTTGAGCCGAAGCTTCCCCGAAGACCGCCAGTATCAGAAGGTAATGAGCTTCGGCGGATTCACATTCATCGCCGTTCCGCTGCTGAAGACGTTGAAGTTCTGCTACGGACTCATCCCGAATTACGGCGTCGCCATTATCTTGCTGACGATCCTGATCAAGGTGATTCTCTACCCTCTGGACCAAAAGAGCTACCGGTCCATGAAGGAGATGCAGAAGGTCCAGCCGCTCATCGCGGAACTTCGCAAAAAGTACAAGGACGACCCCCGGCAGGTTCAGATCGAGCAGATGAAGCTGTTCAAGGAGCACAAGGTCAATCCGTTGGGGGGCTGCCTTCCGTTGCTTCTTCAGATGCCGGTTCTCATCGCGATGTTCAGCATGATGCGAACGGCAGTCGAGTTGAGGCGGGCGCCGTTCATCCTGTGGATCAAGGACCTGTCGGAGCCCGACGCCATTCTCGACTGGGGAGTCCAAATCCCAATCATCGGCCATACCTTGAACATCCTGCCTGTGCTCCTGGTGGTGACGTTCATCCTCCAGACGAAGATTTCGAAGGTGGGGACCGCCTCCGCTCCGCAGGACCCGCAGCAGAAGGTGATGGGGCACTTCATGACGGTCTTCTTTGGGATCATCTTCTATAATATGCCCTCCGGTCTCAACCTGTATTTCGCGGTCAGCACCGTGCTGAGGGTCGTCCAGCAATACTTCGTTCAGAAAAAGGATAACAACCTGCCCCGTCCGGCAGACAAACCGCCGGTTTGAGGCAGTGCTTGCCGCGGCAGGTGTGCTTGAGCACGCCCACGCGGCCAGAGGGTGCACTTATGCTGTGGCGTGAGGAAAAGGACGCCAGTGAGCAACTCGCTGAAGAACTCCTGAAACGGCTTCTGCAAGGGATGGGCATCGCCGCGGAACTGGAGATCCGCCGCAGAGAAGGGAATTTCATCCTCTCCATTGAAGGATGCGGCGAAGCCGGCAGAGTTATCGGCAGAGATGGCAATACTCTTTACCAGCTTCAATATCTACTCAATCTCATGCTGATGAAGAAGCTCAAGTCGCGCATGAACGTCGTGGTTGACGTCGAGGGATACCGCGAGCGGCGAAAGGACAAGCTTACCGCCGAGGCGAAGGAAGCCGCAACGAAGGTGAAACGCCAAGGGAACCCCGTGACCCTGGAGCCCATGCACGCGGCAGACAGGAGGACCGTTCACCTCGCCCTCCGCGATGACCCCATGATTGAGACATCGAGCATCAACGAAGATAGAGAGACGGGGATGAAGTCGGTGCGGATTTCTCTCCGAAAAGAGGCTTTTCGGCCCCAGAAGACAGAGCTCCCCGAAGGTCGCGAGGAGGCTGACTTGCCCGAAGACCGCGAGGAGACGGAGCCCTTTGAAGCTCGCGAGGAGACAGACCTTCGTGAAAAGGAGGGATGGGCATGAAGAGGATTTTCGCCTGCTGCATCGCGGTTCTGAGCGTGACCTGGTGCGCGGCCGTCCGCGCCGACACTCATTACGTTTCGCCCGGGGGCTCGGAGGAGCCCCCGTACCTGACGCCGGAGACCGCCGCGAGGAGCATTCAGTCGGCACTGGATGTGGCGTCCCCCGGGGATACGGTATCTGCCGCTGCGGGAGACTACCGGGGGCGGATCGCGATGGGCCCAGCCTTGTCGCTCGTTGGATGCGGCCCCGAGGCGACTCGGATCTGGGGAGCCATCGAGGCTGGGGTAGACGGTAAGATAGAGGGCGTGGGCGTTCATCAGGATTGTCCGCCCGAAGATCCCGCCTACGCGTGGGTCGCTATAAAGGGCCCCCGCACCGGGGGCCTGACCGTGTCGAGATGCAGAATCTCGGGGACGTACGAGAAAGGCATCAAATCCATGGCGGATACCGGCTTCGTCCTGGTCCTGGAGACGGAGATACGTGGCATACGGACCGGACTATCCCCTGTGGCAATCAGCGCCGAAGGCACCTTTCATGGGCTCCGTTCTGTAGTCTGGGTCATTGACCGCTGCACGGTGAGCGACAACGCCTTGGCCGTGGGCACCTCCGATCTCGACGGCCTCTGGGTGACGCGGTCGCGCTTCTTTGGAAACGGCGTGGCCGTCTCGGTGTGGTGCCGGGCCTCCCTTGTCGCTTGCCAGATCGTTAACAACGCTGTAGGGGTCTCTCTCGGCTACGACGGTGGGGCGCCGACCTTGGTAGAGTCCTGTCTCATCGCCGGCAACACCGAAGCCGGCGTTTCGTGTTCCGAGATGGCCAGCATGGACCTGGAGAACTGCACGATCACAGGGAACGGACGAGGTCTGGAGCTGATATACACCCAGCCCTATACGCAGATGGCCGTGGGGTGCATCATATGGGGGAACACGCAGGATGTGAGGGTGGAAGGCCGCGAACCCAGCTTCGACATCCTCGCGGTGGGCTACTCCGACATCGGCGGCTGGGAGGGAAATGAGAACATAGACACGGATCCGCTCTTCCTCGACCCAGGTACCGGTAACTTTCGACTCAGGCCTGACTCGCCGTGCATCGACTACGACACCCCCTATGCTGCCTCCCTGGAGGCCGCCTATGATCTAGACGGCGGGCCCCGCGTCGCCTACGGGGGGAAGGGGGACTACCGCTTGGTGGACATGGGCGCCTACGAATACCAGATCAACCGGCTTTCCCCTGGTCCCGGGCCTGCACAATTGACCCTCACGTGGAGCTCCAGCGAGCGCAGCACCTACTCCATCTTCTACACCGACGACCTGTTCAATTGGCATCTCGCCATTGCCTCCTTTCCCTCCTCCGGCAATCAAACCACCTCCTGGCTCGACGACGGCTCCCTGACGGGCGTGCCACCCCTCCTCGCCCCCAAGCGCTTCTACCGCCTCCTTGAGAATCCGTAGGAGGAATCTCACCACGAAGGACACGAAGGGAGAAGCGGCATGGGCATGCTGCCCATGTGGAACGGATGCAGGCCCGCTCTGGCGGGCCTGCGGTACAATCACGGGCTGGAAGCCCGTGCCACCTCAGAACTGACCGCGAAGAGCACGCCTGCCTGTGCGCGTGCACAGACGTCGTGGCCGACTTGGCAGGCACTGCGCGCTTCTGGGCAGCGTCGGGTCGCGCGGCCAGGGAAGGACACGAAGGCGCAATTTCAATTTCACATTTCCGATTTTGGATTTCGGATTGGCAGGAGAGGGCTGTTTCCTCTACGGTCAGAGCTTGACCTTTCGCAGGCGAAGCGCATTAGCGATCACGGAAACAGAGCTGAAGGTCATGGCGGCAGCCGCGATCATGGGGCTGAGCAGCAGGCCGAACACGGGATAGAGAATTCCCGCGGCGATCGGTATGCCTAAGCTGTTGTAGATAAAAGCGAAGAAAAGGTTCTGGCGGATGTTTCGCATGGTGGCTCGGCTGAGGCGTCGGGCGCGAACGATCCCCCGAAGGTCGCCTTTCACCAGGGTGACGCCAGCGCTTTCCATTGCCACATCGGTTCCGGTGCCCATAGCGATGCCGACGTGAGCCTGGGCAAGGGCGGGGGCGTCGTTGATGCCGTCGCCAGCCATGGCTACTCGGCGGCCTTCCTCCTGGAGTCGCCTGACGGCGGACCCTTTCTGATCCGGCGAGACGTTGGCCTGGACTTCATCGAGATTCAGCTTTCTGGCGACAGCCTGAGCCGTAATTGGGTTATCGCCCGTTAGCATGACGATGCGGATGCCCTCTTCGTGGAGTTGTGAGACCGCCTCCGGCGTCGTCTCCTTGATCGGGTCGGCGACGCCAAGAAGACCGGCGGCGTGCCCGTCAACGATGGCAAACATCACGGTCTGACCCTCTCGTCGCAGAGCCTCGGCGCGCTCCCGAAGGCCGCTCGCCTCGACCTTTCGCTCATCGAGCAGCTTCTGATTCCCCACACCAACTTCTTTTCCGTCAACCGTCCCGAGGACCCCCTTGCCCGTCAGAGAACGGAAATCGCGAGGCTCCGCGAGCTGGATTCCGTGTGTCTCTGCCCCCTCGACAATCGCTGCCGCGAGTGGGTGCTCGCTTCCCCGCTCGACGCTGGCCGCGAGACGCAGCAACTCGGATTCGCCAATCTGACCCACGGGCTCAACCGTTACCAGCCTGGGCTTCCCTTCGGTGAGGGTGCCGGTCTTGTCCACCACCAGTGTATCCACCTTCTCCAGGACCTCAAGAGC
>JAUYEE010000023.1 GCA_030691545.1 bacterium
GGTTCAGCCGGAGAACCCAGGCCGCCTTTTGCAATGTCGAAAGGCAAGTCACTCGCCGCCGCTCCTGTCCTTCGCCGAAGGGCGAACCTGTGACGCCTCGTGAGGGGTATCGCGAACGAGTTGCAGGTCGCCCAATATGAAACGCGATGATGTGTCAGAGGACAGACGATTGAACCCTGCCATCGAGGCCATTGGTCTCACGAAGCGATTTCCGAAAGCGAAGTCCTATCGCGACGCACTGCTGAGGCCCTTTGCAAGGCAGGAAACGATAGCCCTGCAAGACGTTTTCCTGACCGTCAACCCGGGAGAAATCTTCGCTCTGGTGGGGCCGAATGGCGCCGGGAAGACGACTCTCATCAAGATACTCTCAACGCTCATTTTGCCGACCGACGGGGGCGCGTTCATCGCCGGATTCGATGTTAAGCGGGATGCGAACCAGGTCAAGAAGCGCATCGGGTGTGTTGTCACCGAAGAGAGGAGCTTCTATTGGCGGCTCACGGGAAGACAAAACCTGGGCTTCTTTGCGGTCCTCAACAACCTCTCGAAAGCGGATGCCCACAGCAGGGTTTCTCAGGTGATCGCCCTTGTTGATATGGAGAGGGATGCGGACAAGATGTTCAAAGATTACTCCACCGGAATGCGGCACCGACTGGCCATCTCGCGGGCGCTCCTCACCGACCCGGAAATTGTGCTCTTCGACGAGCCAACGAGGAGTCTGGATCCCCCCAGCGCTGAAGCCATAAGACGCTGGATGAAGGCGTTCGTCAGGCGGGAACCCATAAGGACTGTGCTCTTCGCGACTCACGACTTAGCGGAGGCGGAAACCCTCGCCGGGCGGATAGCGATTCTCGATCGCGGAAGGATCAGGGCTTGCGGTACTCCGGGCGAGCTTAAAGAGACTGTTCGTGGAAAGAAGCAGTACAACCTGAAGCTCCGTCAGCCGAAGGAGCGCGTGATTGAGCGGTTGACGCAGTTGGCGCCGTCCTGTCGCTCAACCGGGGATGGAGCCCCTGAATACGCGGCCTATGTTGTCGAAGTCCGCGACCCTGCAGAAGTGTCCTCTATTGTCCGGGAACTCGTCTTAGCAGGGGCTGCGGTAGTCGAGTGCGCTGCCGTCACGCCTTCGCTGCATGAAGTATTTGACGCCGTAACGAGCTATAGCGTGTGATGTCTGTTCTCAGAAAGGCGCTGGCCTTTGTCAAAAGAGATGTTACCGAGGAATCCAGTTATAAACTGGCCTTCCTCCTTCACATCAGTGGTATTTTCTTCCAAATCTTCGCGTTCTTTTTTCTGTCGAAACTAATCGGGAAGGGGACCGTACCTTCTCTTAAGCCTTACGGCGGTGACTACTTCTCTTTTGTCTTAGTCGGCATCGCGTTCGCAGGTTACCACCTGGCAGCCTTGAGCGGCTTTGCGAGCAGCATTCGGGAAGCTCAAGTGAAAGGAACTCTTGAAGCGGTTCTTTTAACGCAGACGGGAATTCGCACCATAGTCCTGTGCTCTTCACTATACCGATTCATCTGGACCTCGTTGACGATCGTGGTCTATCTCCTCATCGGCGCGATACTTTTCGGAGTGATGATCGGCGGCGCCAATCTGCTTGGGGCGCTTCTCGTTCTTGTCCTGACAATCGCGTCTTCCTCCGGGCTGGGGATCATATCCGCGAGCTTCGTGATGGTCTTTAAAAGGGGAGACCCGTTAGCTTTTGCTTTTTCGGGCGCCTCGTTTTTGCTGGGTGGAGTCTACTACCCCATAGCCGTATTACCGCACGGATTGCAGAGAGTCTCCTATTTTCTGCCGCTGCGACACTCGCTCGAAGGCATGAGGCTGTCCTTGCTCAAGGGGGCGCCGATGAAGGTGATAATTCCAAACTTGATTGCCCTTGTCGGCTTCACCGTCATCTTGGTCCCCATAGGCCTCATGTGCTTTCAGTATGCCGTTAAAAGAGCCAAAATGGACGGGAGTCTGACCCATTATTAGACTCCTTGTCTTGGGGCATGACTCGGTTGAAATACAGGACATCTGCAAAACCAGGAATCGTGAGAATGGTGCAACGAACGGCACTGATTAAGTGGATCGGTAGGATCATGTTGCTCCTCTTGTCGGCAGCAGGGAGTCTAGTCTCGACGGAGGTATCGGGAGCTGAGGTGCCGTTCCTTGAGGATTTTGAATTGCTGCCCGAGGGTTCCGTGCATGGTCATGAAGGGTGGTCTGTGTCCAAAGGAGAAGTCAGTGTCGTGGCAGGTCCAGCGCCTTTCGGCCTGAAATCCCTCAGGTCCGCCGAGAACAGCGAGGTTGCGCTCAGCGTTGAAAGTGAGGGGAACGTCTTCTGGGTAAACCTGTGGATCAGGACACAGGGATCGCCTTTCGTTCCAGTGATCCCACGGCTGCCAAAGAAGTCTGCGGTGCTGGTCTTTGACTCAATGGACGGGATTCAGGCTGTTGACGGAGACGGGGCGGGAGGCGGCATGATTGTGAACGCGGGCGTGGCGCTGGACGGTAGCAGATGGTACCGCATTACCTTGAAGCTCGACTTCGACATCAAGAAGTGGGACCTTTATGTTGACGGGTCACGGAGATTGACAAACCTGGGGTTTCATTCCAACGATGCCCCGCCGTTATCGGGATTCATGCGCACAACTTACGCCCAGAGTCACCTGGATGCCTTAAGCATCACTGATGTTGGCTTGACAGATGACACAGACCAGGACGGACTCATGGACCTCGACGAAATGAGAGTCTATGGCACGGACCCTCTGTCGGCGGATACCGATGGTGATGGGATGCGAGACGGAGACGAGATCGCCGCGGGAACGCAGCCGACAGATGACACGTCTTTCCTCTATCTCCGAATCTCCGGTCAGGGTGTTGGGAGTGCGCTCCAGCTCTCCGCTCCCACCGTCGAAGGGAAGACCTACGAACTCCAGGAAACTGAGGACATCGCCATCCCGGACTCGTGGCATTCGGTAGCACAATTTGTAGGCGATGGCTTTTCATGGGTCTGGGTTGTGACCGACGATCCGCCCGCCATCAAGCGTTTCTATCGCCTCGTCGTTCTCCCGCAATAGTATGAACCGGCCGCCCATGTGCTCATTCAGTGAACAGCAACGCCCGAGCGCACGTAAGCTCCGCGTAAAGTCACATGCTGTGATGAGGCGGATCGTCGTAAGCGCCCGGCCAACCCATGTTCCCTGTGAGAACGATGTGAGCCATACTCCTCGGCAGATAGAGCGTATGTGTGGTATGGAGACAGAACGCATCGAGGAGGATGAAAATGCAGGGACAGGAGAAGCGGCGGGACGTA
>JAUYEE010000029.1 GCA_030691545.1 bacterium
TAAGAGGTGGCATTTCCCTTACCGTCAGGAACAGTCTTTTCACGCGAAGTGACTATGGCCTTTACGTGAGGGAGGGCGCGACGTACGTTACCGAAGGATACAACGGTTTCTGGGCCAATACGACCAACTACTACCCAGGCCCCCTCGCTCAGACCGACAAGCCTCTCGGCATCGGCGAGTGCCCCTACCAATGGACTGCCGGCGACCCCGCGGATGAGAGGAGCACATGGTATCTCGAGCAGGACCCCGCCCTGCTGATGGACGAGGGCGACGGGACGCCCGAGGCCAACGGGCTATCAGGATTCTCGACGAGCCGCCTCGGCGCATGGGACCAGGCGAACGTGGACATCGGGTACCACTACTATCACTACGCGGACACCGACTCGGACGGAATACCTGACAACTGGGAGTACCAGTACTGTCCGCAGGGTCAGAACTGGGTGGGGGAGTGGAGTTCCGGCCTTGACCCCGACAACGACGGACTGACGAACTATGAGGAGTTCCTCATTGGGACGGAGCCGACGGGCGACGCCTCGTGGGACAGCGACGCTGATGGCCTCCCCGACGGGCTCGAAGTGAGGCTCCCCACCGCCAATGGTCCCCTTCAGCCCGACTCCGGATACAGCGTGATCTATGTCGACCGCAAGAACACCGGAGGGCAATACGGTACCTACGAGCAGCCTTACACGCTGATCCAGACAGCCGTCGATAATAGCCAAGCCGGATACATCGTGTTCGTGTTGCCCAGTACCTACACGCAGTCCAGGTTCCCCCGGCTGTCCGTCAATAAGAGCATCACCCTCCTCGGCAATGGGGCCGAAAGGACCGTCATCGATGGCGGGCCAGACCAAGTCCCGGCGGGCAACGAGAATGCCGTTGTGAATGTCACCGACGCGGCGGAGGTCACGATAAAGGCATTCACCATACAGCGCGGATTCAATGAGCAACACTGGATCTACGGAAGCAGGGGTCATGGGGGCGCACTGCGCTGCGAACCAGGGTGCGCTCTCGAGCTTGAGGATTGCATCGTGGCGCACAATTTGGCCGATTATGGGGCTGGCATCTACTCCGCCGGCGAGGATCCCGGAGCCGGCGACGGCAACCTTCACCTGACGAACTGTATCATTGCCAACAACGCCGCCACAAGCGGTAACGCTGGGGGAGGAATCTACATTTCGGGGGGTATTTTGGACCTGAATCAGTGTGCTGTTGTTGGCAACATCGGGGGTGACAAGGAAGAGCCGGGCACGCTCGGCGGGGGGGGTATCTACTCTTACGGGTGCTCACCTACCGTCGCGTTCTCTCTGATAGGCCATAACGCGGCCCGCGAGGGCTGGGGTGGGGTTCCTTCGAACGGCGGCGGCATGGCCATCGTCTCTCCCGCAGGTTTCCCCGTGATCAAAAACTGTGTCATACGGGACAATCGAGCGTACAACCACGGCGGAGGTATCTACCTGTTCAATATACCGTACAGAGTCGATGTTTACAACTCGATCATTTCAGGTAACTCAGGAGGCGGTGGGCAAAATGGGGGAGGTGGTGGTGTTTATATGACCGGCAGCGAGGCGAGGCTTGTCAATTGCACGATTGCGGGCAGCGCACCGTGCGGGATCGAATCCTATATCCTCTATCCCGAGGCGTATAACCTGATCCTCTGGGACAACGCAGGAAATGACATTGAGGGCAATTGTCCCGTCTCTTATTCCGACATCGAGGAATGGATCACGGGCCCAGGAAATATCCACGTTGATCCCGAGTTCGTGTTCACTGGTCGCGGCCCCTACCACATTGGTCCGCTTTCCCCTTGCGTGGACGCCGCGTACCAAACCGTACCGGCCGAGTGCGGTGAGGCGGATGTAGATGGCGACCCTCGGTCAATACCCCCGCAGAATCACATCGATATGGGGGCCGACGAGGTTGACCGTTTCGCTGTAATCGCGGCGATCTGCGCTAATGAGAACGACCCGGGTGGCCTGGATATTACCTGGAACTCCACTCAGGGGCGCGAATACAGGGTTTACTTCAGCAGCGAAGCCTCCCCCGATAGGCCAAGATGGACAAAGGTGGCGTCCGTGACCGCTTCAGGGGTCGAGACCACCTGGACTGATACGGAGGCATACCCTGGCGACTATGGTTGGGGATTCTATAAAATCGCGGAGGTTGATGGTGGTGACGAGACCCTTTCGGAGCCCGTCGGCTTCGTCAGTGTGGACGTGGCAAGGTCTGCTACCACAGTCATGAGGACGGCTTTCTCCGTTCCGCTTGAGACCCGCGGAGGCAGGATCAACGACGACGACGGGCCCGGTAAGATGATTGTTGACTGTCTGCCTCCTGGCGTAGGGAGCAGCCAATACGATTATTCGGGGGAAACCAACTACAAGATTACTGTCTTGCACGAACTCTACGCAGAGGCACCCTTGGATCCAGAGCTCCGACAGTCCGAGAGCGACAGGTGGTTATACCGGAATAACAGCAACCCGTCTGATCCCCGCAACGGGAAGTGGCTTACTGAGCCAACGGAGCTATCATACCAATACAACCCGCCGGACCTTGAACTGACGGTGGATTTGAGGAGCTGGTGGTTTCCGGAAAGGCAATTCCTATTCCTTGACCAGACTCTGGTCGGCACCACGATCTGGGTCGAGGACGAGTACGCTACCGTGGCGGCTGTTTTGGCGGACCCCCCTGATTACGTGACAGTAATTCTTGGCTCCCCGCTGCTGCAACCGCACTCGGAGGGAAGTGCGGTCTGCTTCGAGGCGGTGGACGCCATGAGGCCGGGCCGATCCTTCGTCTTGACCCTCCGCGGGAACACAAGCAATCCAAACAGAGTGACTTTCTTCGGCTACCTCCCTTTGCCCCTGTTCCAGGCGACCCCCTTTGGCTATTCCTGGACGATTACTGACGACCCATCGTTGCAGGATTTCGAGGTCAGCTTTGCGTTTCCGTACTCGATCCTCACGAACCTCAACGCGGTCCCTTTCCGCAGCTTTGGTGCCCTGCCCGACGATCCCTACGACCCAGCGGCCGTGCCGGACAGGATTAAGGTCTGGCCTCTTTACGCCTCTGGGTGGCAAGAACTCTGGCTCAGGCGCCGATGGGTTGACCCGAATCAAACCCTGGACGATGGGACGTGCGTTTGGATGAGTGGGCCAACCCCCGCCAACGCAGCCCTGACCGCGTTGAAACCGGGCTCCGGCTTCAGGTTCGTTACGGCGACCGGGCTTGACTACGTGCAGCACGCGGTGACCGGAAGGAGTAAAGGCCTTAAATACATGGTGACACGGTGCCCTTATGACTGAGCCTCTGGCTATGCCCGGGGCACCGAACGCAGCCAAGCTAACGAGGAACAAGTGGAGGTGTCTAGTGAAACCCATTAGGCATTATGCAGACGGCGCGGCGATTATCTGCGCCACGGGCATCACCCTCTTCTTACTCTGCTGCTCCGGAGCCGCCCAGTCCGCCGCGGTCGGAGCGCAATCCCTCGGGATGGCGCGCACGAACGTTGAGGTCTCGGGTAAGTCCGGGCCCAAAGGGGAGGGCGATTTCGGCATCACGAGCATCGTGCGGGGGACAATGATCGGGTGGGAGGGAGAGGCTGGCCTGGAATACGCCGTCTGGTGGAGTCACGCACTCGCCCCGCCCCTCTGGCAGGAGGTCGCGAGGTTCTTCGCCAGAACCTCCGGGCCCATGTCTTTCTTCGACACCGCACAGCGCGAAGAGACGGGCTTCTACCGGATCGAAAGAAGCAGGCCGATGATAGTCGTTCCCGGAACCGACGGCGGAGGTGTGGACCACGACTTCTGCATCAGCAAATATGAGGTGACGACGACCGAGTTCGCGGCTTTCCTCTCCGACCTTGGGTTCGACTATTACCGCTGGCGTACTCTTTATGGCAAGCCTATGATTCTTGGGAGCGGGCAAGATCAGCGTCCCCCCATCATGCCCGTCAGCGGTTGGGAGGACCATCCGATCCAGGACCTTTCATATGAGATCGCGGTCGCGCTCTGCAATTGGCTCAGCGAGCAGCAGGGTCTCGAGAAGGTTTACGATGAGGTAGCGGGATGGGCTCCTGACATTTCGAAGAACGGGTACAGGCTCCCCACGACGACCGAGTGGTACAAGGCCGCCTCTTGGGATCCCACAAAGGACGATATTGGGGGATTTTGGCGATACGGCACAGGCGGCGACAAGCTCCGATACTTCGATGGTAGTCTTGCACTTCTCATGGCCAACTACAGTGAGAGTGGTGACCCCTACGAATACGCCTATGGGGGCGTGGAGACGACTCCGATAGGTTTCTTCAACGGCTCAACGTACCGCCCGTACCTCCCTTGGCCCATCCCTAAGATCGCCTATCCATGCATGACAAAGGATACGAAGAGCCACTACGGCTGCTATGACATGGAAGGAAACGTGAGCGAATTCGTCATGATCCAGGTCGGCGGGGCATTCGAGCCTGGGGTCATGGGGAGCCACTGGGGGTCGGCCGAGCCATCGTGGTGGGACAGGCATCCGACCTCAGAAGTTCGTCCTGTCAGTGATACGACTCATCCGGACCTGTACGTCGGGTTCCGCCTCGCCCGGACCGCCGTGCAGGCGGCAGGTGCGGACTGAGCGCGCCCCGCATCGCCGTGACAGGGCTCCGCGTGGCAGTGGCTGGACGAGATGCCCGAGGGACTGGGTAGAACGTTTTACCCAATCGGTATGCCATAAGCTCCGCCGCCCTTGCCCGGGGCGACGACGATTCGCCATGGGGCAGCAGGTCAGTCCGAGCGAGAGGGCTTGTCTGCCGGGCCGTGCCAGACTTGTCCTTTTTTGTCAAACGACCAGCCGGGCGTTTCCCGCTCAAGGGGGTTTTTTGGCCAAGTTGACTGCAACTGCCGGGTCGTCTCCTCCCAGCTTTTGACCCCGCTGACAGCATCCAGCACCTGTACGTTCTGGGCACCCACCGCGCAGGCATACTTGAGGCAGGATTCGACAGGTTCCCCCCGAAGGTACGCCGCCAGGAAGCCCGCAATCGTCGCATCTCCGGACCCGGTGGTGCTCGCAACGTGCTTCACAAGGAACGATGGCTCAAAAAGCTCTCTGTCCGACCAGTTGCGGAGGTCGGAGGGCTTGGCGCAGCCGATTTTCTGAAGCGAGTCCGCGTTTCCTGTCCTGACGTAAAAGCCGAGGCAACCGGATTTCAGGCCCACGATTCGTGCGCCCTCCGAGAGCAGGATTTGAGCAAGCCCCGAAAGGTCGCTCAGGTCGAAGAATTCGAGCACGTCCCGGCACCCGGCTGCCTGCTTCTTGGCGAAGAACTTGTCACGGTCGAGCATGAACATGGTCTCTTCAGCACTCGGAACGAAGATGTCAACATAGGGGATGACCTCTCGAAGAATGCGCTCCCAGTTGACTCTCCCGGAAGAAGAAGAGGTGTCCGGCAGAGACATATCGAGGGAGGTGGTTACGCCCGTCTCTTTCACCCTTCGCAAAATCTCGACGAGTACGGCGCCGTCGTTCTCGTACATTCGCTTCATCAGGGGAGGATAGCCAAAGTGGAAGAGCCTCGCCTGCCGGACAATGTCGAGATTCACATCCTCGGGACCAAACGTGTCGTTGGCGCCGGGGTTATGCAAGAAAACCCGATCAATTCCAGGAGGAGCAATGACGATTGTATAGGAGGTCTGTTCCCCCTGAACAATGGACATGCCCTTTTCCGCGCCATACGGACGAAGGAGCTCCAAAACAGCCTTGCCGAAAAAATCGTCTCCGACCTTCCCCATCAGCGCAACCTTCTGGCCGATCCGCTGCAGGGCGAGACCCGTATTCGAGACGGCGCCGCCGGTGGACATCGCCGCATTTCCGACATTGACCAGTTTGCCCGGAACGAGAATCTGCCCGAGGTCATCGCCCAAGCCCTCGGGGAATTCCGGGATCACATCAATGCAGATATGGCCGGCTACCACAACATCAATCTGGCCAGTTTCGGACATTGGTGCCTCCTCCTGTCGGCAGTGACACGGACATTGATTCTGGCTGGAAGGGCCGCCTTCCATGACCGGAACATATGCACCGACCACACGTGCAGCCAAACGGGCTGCATTGACAGTCCTTCATTAGAAATCTATAGTAAGCGACCACCCTCGGGAATGTAAAGTCGGAAGCGGCTGAGAACCGAGGTCGAGAGCAAAAAACCGGCGAACCACGCATCAGGGACACCCCTTTATGCCGGAAAAAGCCCGATCATTCATTGTCGGTGTGATGGAAGACCGGCGCCACGGTCTTCTGGCCGGAACGCTCAAGTGCGTTCTGTGGGGGATGTCCCAGGTCTATCGCCTGGGCGTGTGGCTGCGAATCCGGATATATGAGGCAGGGCTTCTCCGGCGGCGTTCGCTTCCTTGCCCGACGATAAGCGTGGGCAATATCACCGTCGGGGGCACGGGAAAAACGCCTTTTGTTGAGGCGCTGGCGAGTTCCCTGCACGAGCGAGGGCGACGCGTCGCCATTCTCAGCCGAGGGTACAAGAGCAAGAACTCGCCAGGGGCCGCGGAAAGGGGCGGGGCTGCGACAAGGGTCGTGTCGAACGGCGAAAAGATTTTCCTGAACGCGCTTCATGCCGGAGATGAACCGTACCTGCTCGCCGCGAATCTCAAGGGAGTCGCCGTGTCGGTGGACAAAAACCGGTTTCGGGCAGGGCAAGCGGCTATCTCAGACATGGGCGCCGATACCCTGATCCTCGACGACGGCTTCCAGCATCTCTCCCTAAAGCGCGACCTGGACATTGTGCTAATTGATTGCACGAATCCCTTCGGGAACGGACACCTTCTCCCTCGCGGAATCCTTCGGGAACCGCTGAGGGCCCTCAGACGAGCCGATTGTTTTGTACTGACAAAGGCAACCGGTGTTGACACGGAACCTCTCCGGGCGAAACTGAGGGAACTCAACCCACAAGCCGAAATCATCGAGACAATTCACCAACCACTCTATCTTGAAGAACTTCTTTCAGGGCGCAGGGAAAAACCCGAATTCATCCGGGGGAAAGCCGTCCACGCGGTGAGCGGCATCGCCCGACCCGATAGTTTTGAAGAAGCCGTTGAACGATTAGGCGGGCACATCGCCAGGCGCATTCGTTTCACCGACCATCACCGCTTCACGGAGCAAGAGATCGAAGAAATACTCCAGCAGGCATCAGCAGAGCACGTTGCGGCTGTCGTGACGACTCAGAAGGATGCCGTACGCATGCCGACGCTGGGGTTTACCCCTGTACCTCTCTATTTCCTGCGAGTCGCCATACAGGTAACGAAGGGGACCGAAAACCTCGCGGATTGGGTGCTGCGCCTTTGTCAGGCTCGGGTTGCACCGGAAAGAGCCTGTGGCTCTGGAACGACCCATGTGCCTGACGCTTGAGCCAGGGTCACGATGGTGACCCACGAGGCTCCCGCTCGCTTCAGAACGCGGGCACACTCGTTCAGCGTCGCTCCGCTCGTGATGACATCGTCGAGAAGAAGCAGCCTTGTCCCCGCAACTTTTGCGGGATTGCGGGCGCGAAAGGCATTTCTGATATTTGATTCGCGTTCTTTGCCCAAAAGGCCAACCTGAGGGGTGGTATATCGGACACGTCGAAGGTTTCCTTTCATGACGGGGATACAGAAGTGCCTCGAGAGCGGCCGGGCCAGGTCGAGGGCTTGATTGAACCCGCGTGTCCAGTGCCGCCGCCAGTGCAATGGCACCGGAATTATGGCATCGTATCCTGCCATGTCAGCACGGTCTCGGATGTAGTCCACGAGGAGTCGTCCAAGAAAGGATGCGAGGTATCGCCTTTTCCCGTACTTGAACAGGTGAATGAGATAGCGGATCGGCTCAGCAAACGCGCAGGCGGAATGGCCCGCGTCATGATAAGTTGACCGGGAACGGCACTCGGCGCAGACAAGCGCTTCCACCGACTCGCCGGACATTTTCCTCCCGCAGCGGCTGCACAAAGGAGGCTCAACGAGAAGAATCTTTCTGAAATGCTCGGGGCAGAGAGGGCAGTCGCGCATCGGATGAAGCGGAGCCTCGCAGACCAAGCAGCGGCTTGGAAAAACCAATCCGAGAAAGCTGCCAACCGCACTGCTGACGAACCTCATCGGTCTGTTCCTCAAAACACAAGTCGCCCGATGCGGCCTCACCTGCACCGAACAACGAACCGACTCTCGACTGCCTGGATTATTCCTTGGTCGCTGCTCCGCGCCCCTCTTTTCCCCTGGATTGCAGTTTCCGCCCAAACATCCCGATGAGGATAGTGAGAAGAACAAGCATGATCCACGTGGGCAACGCATCAACCCCCTTGAGAAAGGAGGGATACGCATCGGGGCTGCCAAAAAGAAGGGTGGAACTCTTTTTCCCAGAAGTCAGAAACTGGCTGTCCAACTTGCTGAAGAAAACGAGGCTGGCGTGAAGCCCCATGGGGAGGAATAGGGCCGAGGTCCTCAGGTAGGCCACTGTCAGGAGAATGCCCAGAAGAAACAACCCGATGGCGAGGGGAAGAATCTCGTTGAAGTTGTTGAACCGGTCGAATGCGTGGCGGAGCACCTTGAAGCCGCCCAGGGGATCGGAACCGGGGATGTCCGGCATCTCTCGTGGGCGCATGAAGTGCACGAGCGAGAAGAACGCTCCGCCAATGATTGTGGCGATTCCCGAGCCGAGGTCTGCGCGAAGCCCCTGGAAAACAAGCCCCCGGAAAAAGATTTCCTCAAAAATCGCGACGAGAACCGCTATTCCGAGAGCCTTGCCGAATTCATTCCAGAAAGCCGTAGCCCCAAGATGCGGACTGACAAAACGCATTCCGCCAAGAACCGCCATCACCGCAGCGACTGCAAACAGAGCCACCACCCCGATCAGAAAACCGCCGATGAAGGGTTTCCCGGGGGGATTCTGCTTCGGGTTGATGGAGACTTTAACCTGAGACTTCAGGTGCTTGCGAAAGACAATGAAGAGGATTACAGCGAAAAGAGCCGCGAACCGCTCCACCACGCGGTACAACTTCACATCTTTTCCGCGGATGGCGTCTGCGGCGGGTTTCAAAACCGGGGCGAGAACCGCCGCCGCCAGACCCGCACAGATTAGAACGAACGGGATTAGAACATACGACTTTGAGAGAACTCCTCCCTTTTTCTCAGCCATGCCTTCCTCCCTCGGAGCCCTGGCGTCCACCAACGCCACTGTTAACGAACCCTGGCTTCTGCGGGAGTTGCGAAATCCGGACGGCTGGACGACGGGTCGCCTCGAGCCAGCCCGTGGATTTCGTTGTCCCGATGCCGCGCGTAGTATACCACAGGGACTGTCGGGTCGAGAATTCGGAGGTCAAAAAGCGCGCGGCTGTATTTCGGGGGTTGTATTGCGCCCCCTCAACACGGCCTCGCGCAGTCAAACATGTTGACAGGGAGCGCACCGTATGGTATGAAATCGTCTCTTTTTCTGGCGACCGCTGGCGCCCGCCCTTTTCAGGGAACATCCGGGTAGCCGGCGTTGTTGAGACGGTTGACGCAATGAGGATAGAGGGACGATTCCTTCTTCCCAGCCGCGAAAACCCTATTGCCGAGGGCCTATGCGATTTTCGATTGACAGCGAACAGCTTGAGTCCGGTGCAGTCAAGCGCGTGGAGGAGATGATTCAGCAGTCTCCTTCCGTGTGCTACCAGTGTGGGAAATGCTCCGCGGGTTGTCCGGTGCATTACCTGATGGACATCCCGCCGAACGTGGTCATTCGCCTTCTGCAAATGGGGCAGACGGACCGCGTGCTCGAAAGTCGGACCATCTGGGTATGTGCCTCGTGCAACACGTGCTCGACTCGCTGCCCGAAGGAATTCAAGATCGCCGAGTGCATGGATGCCCTGCGGGAACTCGCCTTGGCCACAGGCAAGGACACACCTTCCGAGAAGGACATCAAGCTGTTCCACAGGGAATTCCTGAAGAGCACGAGGCGGTTCGGGAAGGTTCACGAGGCGAGTCTCGCGGCGTTCTACAAGCTGAAAAGCCGTCATTTCTTTGCCGACGTCGGCGCCGGAATAAAGATGTTCTTCAAGGGGAAAATAAGGCCCATTCCCCACAGGGTCAAAGGAGTGCGAGAGATCCGACAGATGTTTGAAGCCGCTGGATATGGACAAAAGGTCGAGCAATAGCATCCCGTAAAGGACAAGGAGAACCCGGCGGTGGTTCATCTCACGGAGTAAAGAAAGCTGAGATTATGAAAATCGGCTATTACCCGGGCTGTTCGCTTCACGGAATGGCGATTGACTTCGGCAAATCCACCGAAGCGACGTGCGAAGCTCTCGGAATCGAGCTGGAGGAAATCCCCGGCTGGAGTTGCTGCGGCGCCTCCGCAGCGCACTCGACGAATCACCTTCTCGGATTGGCTCTCCCTGCGAGAAATCTCAGCCTTGCTGAGGAGGCTGGCTTTCGCTCCGTCGCGGCTCCCTGCGCCATGTGCTCCAATTCCATGAAGAAGACACACGAGCTGATTCTATCCGACAAAGAGACCGCCGCAGAGGTCGCTCGGATTACCCGGCGCGAGTATCGCGGGGGTGTCACCGTTCTGAATGCGATTCAGATTTTTTTGGAGTATGGTCTCGACGAACTGGCGAAACGAGTCGTTCTGCCGCTGAAGGGCCTGAGGGTCGCATGCTATTACGGTTGTTTGCTCACCCGCCCCCCCGACCTGCTGAAGTTCGACGATGCGGAGCAGCCCGTCCTCATGGACGAAGTCTGCAAAGCGGTCGGAACGGAGCCCGTAGAGTGGGGATTCAAGACAGAGTGCTGCGGAGCCGGTTTCTCGATGAGCCGCACGGACTTAGTGTGCGAGCTTACACGGCGAATCCTGGAGAACGCTGTGAACAACGGAGCCGAGGCGGTGGTTGTCGCATGCCCCATGTGCCACTCGAACCTCGACATGCGTCAGGCCAACATCAACAAGATGTTCGGGACGGAGTTCAACATTCCGATCGTTTACGTGACCGAGTTGGTGGGTCTGGCAATAGGCGTGAAGCCGAAGAAGTTGGGGATGCGGAAGCATTTCGTGGACGCGATGAGATTGACGAAGCGACTCTCTGCCGAACCGCAGGAGGAAGTGGCTCGGGCGTCGTAATCGCAGACAGCAACCACGGCGAAACAGAAATGGAACGAACGATAGGTCATCTCTGGTCGTCAGACAGGTTGAAGGAACACAGTCAAAACATCTCGAATGCTCTGACCACCGGGAGGACAATGAGAATGAAAAGGTTATTGCTTGCTCTCATCGCAGCGGGCAGTTCTCTGACGTGGGGCGTGGCTCGCCCGGAAGAACCGCAATCAATAGAGTTTCGGATGCAGCCGGGGGAATCGGCGAATTATGCCCTTCACGTGGAGACCCGCACGGAAATCACGTGGCATCGTCCCCAGGGGCCGGAAACGCGGACCGTGCATTTTCAGTCCGAGATGAAGGTTTTAATCCGATGCGCGGCCATCACGCCCGAGGGTGTGATGCGCATTGAGATTCTCTACCCGGATTTCCATCTGGAAACCACGGTCAACGAGTCTGGGCAGACGAGCCGAATCGTCAGCGACAAAGCCGGGGCGAGGTCTTACGTCAACGGCAAACTCCAGGATACTGCCACGTGGGCACAACTGGAGGCGCAGGGAAGACAAAACTTGCCAAAGCTTCTCGCGGCCCTCATCGAGTTCTCGCTGGACAACAGAGGAAGGGTGCTGGACGTGAAAGTCCCTGCGGCGTTGGCGGGGCAGTTCTCCGATACGGCCATCAAGCAGTTTTTCCGGCAGCAGGTTATCCTCCCCGGTGTCCCTATAGCTCCCGGCTCCGAATGGAGCGATAAAACCGAGCGAACCGCCGCGGCGGGCCCGTCGTTCATGCAGGGCAAGACGATGATTGACGAGACCGCCTACACGTATAAAAAAATTGAGACCGTTTCGGGAAGGGAATGCGCAAGAATCGCCATCACGGTCACCAGCTACCCGAAAGAGGAAATCCGCGACGTGAAGGAGTTCAAGCAGAGCAGTGAAGGGGAGTCGCTATTGGCGCTGGACAATGGACAGGTGGTTGAGTCCTACTTGAACCTGTCGCAGGAGATTCAGGGCACGCCCGGCGGTGTACGTGCGGAAGCCAAAACCACCGGCGAGGTGAAGACGAGTCTGCTGCCGCCCGCCTCCGAGAAGTCGCCCGGAGCCCAAGAAGGGACGGCGACAAGAGAGAAGTAAGGAGTTCGCTGAATGTCGAGAATCGGCGTTTTCATTTGCCACTGCGGAGAAAACATCGCCCGCACGGTGGATTGCGCGCGGCTCGCCGAAGAAAGCGGCAAGCTCCCCGGCGTCATGGTCTCCGTGGACTACAAGTACATGTGTTCCGACCCCGGGCAGAACATGATCAAGCGGGCGATCGCCGAGCACAAACTGGACGGCGTGGTGGTCGCGGCGTGTTCCCCGCACATGCACGAGCCGACGTTCCGCGCGGCGGTCGTTCAGTCGGGGATGAATCCATACCTCTGCGAGATGGCAAACATTCGCGAACATTGCTCCTGGGTACATACGGACAGGGAACTGGCGACCGAAAAGGCGATTGACCTGGTTCGAGTAATGGTCGAGAAAGTGAAGCGAAACCAGGAGCTGTTCCCGATCAGGGTTCCCATCACGAAGCGGGCTCTGGTCATTGGCGGGGGAATCGCCGGCATCCAGGCGGCCCTCGACATCGCCGCAGGCGGCCACGAGGTCATCCTCGTCGAGCGACAGCCTTCCGTTGGTGGCAACATGGCTCGCCTCTCCGAGACCTTCCCGACGCTCGACTGCTCTCAGTGCATTCTCACTCCACGAATGGTGGAGGTAGCGAGGGACCCGCGCATCACCCTCTACACGTATGCGGAAGTGGAGGAAGTCGAGGGTTTCGTCGGGAACTTCAAGGTCAAAATTCGGCAGAAAGCCAAGTCGGTGAACGCGGATATATGCAACGGGTGCGGGGACTGCTGGAACAAATGCCCCATGAAGAAAATCCCCTCGGAGTTTGACGCGGGCTTGGGATACCGAACAGCCATTTATGTTCCATTTCCGCAGGCTGTCCCGAACACGCCCGTCATTGACAGGGAGCACTGCCTGAAGTTCCTGAAGGACAAGTGTGGCGTCTGCGCTAAAGTCTGCACTCGAGGGGCCATTGACTACGAGATGCAGGACGAGATTATCGAAGCCGAGGTCGGAGCCATCGTCGTCGCAACCGGCTATGACCTCTACGGCATCGGAAAAGAGCAGCCGAACGAGCGCTGGAAGGGCTATGGAGAATACAATTACGACACGTACAAAGACGTTATCAACGGCATCCAGTTCGAGCGGCTACTTTCTGCATCGGGGCCCACGCAGGGAGAAGTTCGTCGCCCCTCCGATGGCAAGGTGCCCAAATCGGTCGCGTTCATTGCGTGCGTCGGTTCCCGCGACCCGGAGAAAGGGATAGAGTACTGCTCCAAGATATGCTGCATGTACGTGGCCAAGCATGCCATGCTTTACAAACACAAGGTCCATGACGGCCAGCCTTACATCTTCTACATGGACATCCGCGCAGGCGGGAAGAATTACGAGGAATTCGTCCGGCGAGCGGTCGAGGAAGATGGTGTGCTTTACATCCGGGGCAGGGTCTCAAAAATCTACAAGGACGGCGACCAACTCGTCGTCGTGGGAGCGGACACTCTTTCGGACTCCCAGGTTCAGATTCGAGCGGACTTGGTTGTTCTCGCGACAGCGATGGTCCCACATAAGAACGCCTACGAATTCGCCCAGAAAATTGGCATCGCTTGCGGCTCGGAAGGGTTCTATTCGGAAGCGCATCCGAAGCTTCGGCCCGTCGAGACCATGACCGCGGGAATTTACCTTGCCGGCGCCTGCCAGGCCCCGAAAGACATTCCCGATGCGGTGGCTCAAGCGAGCGCCGCGGCCTCGAAGGTGCAGTTGCTCTTCTCGTCCGATGAACTGGAGAGGGAGCCGATTGTTGCAAAGGTCAATGAAGTCACGTGCGTCCACTGCCGCAACTGCATCCGCGTCTGTCCGTACTCGGCGATAGACGACAAAGAGATTCGCGACAGGCACGGCAACCTCATCAGGATGGTCGCCGAGGTTAACGAAGGAATGTGCATGGGCTGCGGAACGTGTGTCGCCGCCTGCCCGTCGAAATCCGTTCAGCTCGCGGGATTCAACGACGAACAGGTCTTCGCCGAGATTCTGGCGCTGGGGCACGAATAGCCGACTGATTCCTGGTACATTTCAGGAGTGGAAATGGTAAGCGACGAAATGGAAACCGAAGGCAAGCCCGCTCTCAGCGAGAAGGAGTGGCAGCCGAAGATTATCGCGTTTGTGTGCAACTGGTGTACTTACGCCGGAGCAGACCTCGCGGGAACGAGCCGGATCGTGTACGAACCGCACGTTCGCGTTATCAAGCTGCCCTGCACGGGGCGAATTGACGTATCGTTCATCATCAAGGCATTCGAGCAGGGAGCCGACGGGGTGATGGTTTCCGGATGCCATCCGGGCGACTGCCACTACACGGCGGGCAACTACCACGCTCGCCGGAGATTCGCTGGCTTCCGCGACCTTCTGGAGTTCTGCGGCTTCGACATGAGGCGGGTCATCTTCAGTTGGGTATCCGCCGCGGAAGGGAAAAAATGGGCAGACCTCGTCAATGAAGTAGTCGGGAAAATCAGAGAGCTCGGCCCCTTCAAGGAATACCAGAACCTCCTGGCACAGTCCGCTTTGTAATCGTCAAAAACTCCAATAACCTGGTTGACATAATGATTGAGCAGATTCGAGAAAAAGCAAAAGAACTTCTGACGAGCGGTGAGGTGAAGGTCGTCATCGGCTACGAGAATGGCGGCATGCCTGAGACGACTCGGCCGGTTTTCATCACCTCGCCCGATGAGGTTGAACGACTCATCTGGAACAAGCACTGCTACGCGAACCTGGCAAACTTTTTTGTCAGAAAAGAGGTGGCGTCGCTCGGCAAGCCCGCGATTATCGCCAAGGGCTGCGACGTGAAAGCGATCACCGTTCTCGTGCAGGAAAGCCAGATCAAGCGCGAAGAGATCGTGATCCTCGGCGTGACGTGCGAAGGCGTCGGCGAGCCGCTTCTCTCGAAATGCCCCATCTGCGACGTGAACACACCCCGTGATTACAACTTCCTTTTTGGAAAAGAAATTGCACCGAAGAACGGCATCAACAAATCCGCCGACGTCGAGGAATTCGAAAGGAAATCGCCGGAAGAGCGGTGGGAGTTCTGGGAGGAGCAATTCTCGAGATGCATCAAGTGCTACGCCTGCCGGCAGGTCTGCCCGCTTTGCTATTGCGAAGTGTGCATCGCCGATAAGAATCAGCCGCAGTGGATCGAGACCAGCAGCCACACCCGCGGCAACGTTCACTGGAATCTGATCCGCGCCTGGCATCTTTCCGGAAGGTGCATTGACTGCGGTGAGTGCGAGAGAGCCTGCCCGGTTGGCATCCCGCTTTCCCTTCTCAACCGCAGGCTCGCCAAGAGCGTCAAGGAGCGGTTCGGCTACGAGCCGGGCTACGACCAAGAGAAGGCGCCTCCATTCACCGATTTCAAGCAGGAGGATTCGCAAGAGTTTATCAGATGAGCGACGAAGAAGCGAAAGTCACCGTGCAAGAAGCGGAAAAGAAAAGTCAGCCGGTTCTGAAAACCCTTCGTCCGGAGAATCTCAGCGTTCTCATCCAGAAGGGCCTGGACCTCGGCTACAAGGTCTTTGCTCCCGTGAAGGATGGAGAGTTGGTCACGTTCGAGCAGATCAGCGGGCCCGGGGAGGTTTTTCTTGAAGGCATCACCACACGGATGTCTCCCAAATCGGTCTTTTTCCCGCGAACCGAGAAGGTATTCTCCTATCGCATCGCCAAGGAGGACATCGCCCTCGGGGACCAAAAGGATTTCGCTCCCCCGACGATCATCCTCGGTTGCCGTCCGTGCGATGCGGCATCGCTGCCCATTATGGACCGCCTGTTCCGGTGGGACTACCAGGACAGATTCTGGAACGAGAGGAGGGAAGCCACGCTTATCGTCAGTATCTCGTGCCTTGAGTGCGACGAAGCCTGCTTCTGCACCTCCGTCGGCCTCGCGCCCGACTCGACAGAAGGCAGCGACATCCTCCTGACTCTCGTGTCGCGCGACCAGTACCTCGCCGAAATCATGACGGACAAAGGAGCGGATTTCGTCGAGAAGACCGGCTTGTTCGATCAAGCAGGCGCCGACCTTGACAAAGCTGCCGCGACAAAAGCTGTCAGAGGAAAACTCGGACAGAGATTCGACCTCGACAAAATCAAGCCCTGGCTTGATGAGAACTACGAGCATGACTTCTGGAAGGAAGTCACGCGCATGTGCATCGGCTGCGGGATTTGCACGTACGTTTGCCCGACGTGCCACTGCTTCGATTTGGTGGATGAAGCGCATTACGACGGCGGCGCCAAGAACAAGAACTGGGATGCCTGCCAGTTCGCTCAGTTTACCGTGCATGCCTCCGGTCACAATCCGCGACCTGACCAGGTCTCGCGCCACCGCCAGCGAATCATGCACAAATACAAATACTATCCCGACAACTTGGGCGCAACCCTGTGCACAGGCTGCGGCCGGTGCGTCCGCCATTGTCCCATGGAAGTCAACCTCATTCGTATCCTGAACGGCATCTGCGAGTTGTCCGCCGGGGAGTTACCGGCTGAAGCACCGGAGTCAAAATAGCGTCTAACCGCAGAGAACGCAGAGAACGCAGAGAGAGCAGAGAGATAAGAGTTGATGGCAGAGCAAATGAAATTGGAGGAGGCGACGCTGAGCGATACTGGAAAGGATGATTTGGACAACATCTATCTTCCGCACTTGATGGTCATTCAGGAGATCGCTCAGGAGACCCCGGACGTCAAGAGCATGAAGCTCGTCTTCAAGGACGAGGAGATGCAGAAGAACTTCTCTTTTCGCACCGGTCAGTTCGGCGAGTTCACGGTGTTCGGCGTCGGCGAATCCACATTCAACATCTGCTCATCGCAGACCTGGAGGGACCACATCGAGTGCTGCTTCCGCAAAGTCGGGCGGGTCACGAAAGCCCTCTGGGAAATGAACGAAGGCGACATCATTGGCTTTCGCGGCCCTTACGGAAACTGGTACCCGGTCGAGAGGATGGAGGGCAAAAACATCCTCTTCATCGCCGGAGGAATCGCCCTCCCTCCCGTCCGCTGCATGATCTGGCACGCCCTCGACCTGCGAGACAAATTCAAGGACATCGCCATCCTCTATGGTGCCCGCAGCGTCGCCGACCTCGTCTTCAAACGCGAGCTTGAGGAATGGGAGAAAAGGGACGACGTGACCGTGGTCACTACCGTTGACCCTGGCGGCGAGACCCCCGACTGGAAGGGGAAAATCGGATTTGTCCCCACCGTCCTGAAAGAAATGTCGCCGCGTTCCGACAACGCCATTGCCCTCGTCTGCGGCCCGCCTGTCATGATCAAATTCACCCTCCCCGTTCTCTACGGCCTCGGCTTCGCGAAAGAAGACATCATCACCTCCCTCGAAAACCGCATGAAATGCGGGGTGGGCAAATGCGGGAGATGCAACGTCGGCAACGTCTATGTGTGCAAGGACGGGCCCATCTTCACCGCCGCCCAGGTCGAGCTTCTCCCCGAAGAGTATTGACTGCCCCTCGATTTGGGGCTTGAGGGATGCTGCTGCGCGGACTAAAATTGGGGCAACGAGCTTCGATGGCGAGAACGCACGCGCACAGGTCATCGAGGCTCTGCCGATAGAATGAAACCGATGCACGATTTTTCGTTGCAGGGAGGAGACACCCATGAAACGAACAGCAATATTTGGTCGCGTAAGCAGAGCTTTATCGCTGGCACTCCTCGCGGCCGCATTGCTATCACACGGTGCGGCCTATTCAGGAGAAGAGTCTCCGGGCCGGCCGGTGGAAACCGAGGAGCAGAAAGAAGCTCGCATGGCGTGGTGGCGGGACGCGAAATTCGGGCTGTTCATTCACTGGGGCCCCGTCAGCCTGAAAGGGACAGAGATCGGCTGGTCTCGCGGCGGCGAGCGTCGCGGCACCGGAGGGACAGGCCAAATTCCTCTCGACGTCTATGACAATCTTTACAAGCAATTCAATCCCGTCAAGTTCAATGCGGACGAATGGGTCTCCATCGCCAAATCGGCGGGCATGAAATATCTGGTTTTTACCTCGAAGCATCACGACGGCTTCTCCATGTTCGACACCAAACTGACCGACTACAAAATCACGAACTCGCCCTTCACGAGAGACGTCGTCGGAGAATTGGCCAAGGCCTGCCACGAGGGCGGATTAAGGTTCGGGTTCTACTATTCGCCTCCCGACTGGCATCACCCGGACTATCGCACGGAGAATCATGCTCGATATATCAAATTCCTCCACGGACAACTGCGCGAGTTGTGCAGCAACTACGGGCGAGTGGACATTGTCTGGTTCGATGGATTAGGCGGGAAAGCCGAGGATTGGGATTCGCCGACGCTCCTCAAGATGATCCGCCAACTTCAGCCGCGCGTCATCATCAACAACCGCGCCGGGCTACCCGCCGACCATGACACGCCCGAACAAGAGATCGGGCACTTTCAAACTGACCGCGCCTGGGAATCGTGCATCACGATTGGCACACAGTGGGCCTGGAAACCGGATGACAGAATCAAATCACTCAAGGAGTGCATTGACACCCTCGTGCGGTGCGTCGGCGGCGACGGGAATCTCCTCTTTAATGTCGGGCCGATGCCGACCGGCGAGATCGAACCGCGGCAGGTCGCTCGCCTGAAAGAAATGGGCGAATGGTTGACCCGCTACGGCGAAAGCATTTACGGCGTCCGCGGCGGGCCGTTCCGGCCGGGGCTTTGGGGCGCCTCGACGTACAAAGGGAATAACGTTTACGTTCACATCCTCACCTGGCCGCAGGAGACAATCCTCTTGCCGCCGATTCAAAAGAAGATTGTGGCAAGCTCGACGTTGACCGGAGGGGCCGTCAACCTGAAACAAACCGACGCAGGCATCGAGATTTCCGTCGCCGCGTCGAGTCGTCAGGAGCTTGACACAATCGTCGTGCTCGAACTCGATGCTCCAGCCGCGGAGCTGAAAGTGGGCATCCTCCCCTCCGGCTCCGTTACTACAGGCAAATCGGCAAAAGCCTCGAACGTTTACCAGAAAATGAAAGAACACGGTCCGGACAAAGCGCTCGACGATGATCCCAATACCCGTTGGGCGACGGACTCCGGCGTTCACAGTGCCTGGCTCGAGGTGGACCTCGGCGAACCAGTGACCATCAACCGAGCGTTTATCAGTGAGGCGTACGATCGCGTTCGGTCCTTCGAACTTCAATATAAGCAAGAAGATGTGTGGAAAACCTTTGCGCGCAACGGCAGAATCGGTGAAGGTCTAACGATGAAATTCGAGTCCGCGACGGCTCGCGTTGTTCGCCTGAATATCCTCGAAGCCGTCGAGGGGCCGACAATATGGGAGTTCCAGCTTTTCCCTGTAAAGCAGTGAAAAGAAGACTGAACCTGAGCGGTCAGCATTCCAGGCAATGGGCTGCGAGACAGTTTCTGGTCCCTGGCTGTGTTCCCCCTTCAAAGAGGATTCCGCGATGACCATTTTCAGCAAGCACGCATTGGTCGCTCATCCCGTTGCGATAACATTACTCCTGTGCTTCAGCGCCTTCGCCGAAGGTCCCCCCGAGGCAACTCGGACGCCGCTGGTCAGGGCCGTGGAGCTCAACGTCGGCGAATCGCAGGAAGTCGAGCTTTGCGATGGAACGAAGGCTCATGTCAAGCTGCTCAGTCTCGAAGATATGCGCGATTCCCTGCGCGATGCCGTCCGCGCAGCGACGGTTACAGTCGAGGTGAACGGACAATCGGCCACACTGACCTGCTCCACATATCACCTTCCGAAGACGCTTGCGGGCGTGCTGATTGACTGCCCCATCACAAAGGGCTATCTGAAAAACAGCCGGGATGCCTGGGGCTTAGCCAAGGACGCGCGGCTTCGGCTGTGGCCCGAGGGTTCGCCACTCACCGCCCCGGAAACGTTCGCTTATTCCGTCAAGCAGCGCTGGTTCGCCAGCGACACCCAGATGGCCAATGAGCCGACTTTCGTGGACGGCGGCGAGCAACCTGACCAAAAGAACATCTACTATCACTACGGGCTTGATTTTGGCGGCGCCGAAGGAATCGTGGATGTTGTCGCGGCAACAGACGGACTGGTCGTCTCCGCTGGCGACAGTATTCTGCCGGGGTACGAAAATACGCCCGCCGCACCTCGATACGATGTCATTTACGTCCTGGACGACCAGGGCTGGTATTACCGGTACAGCCACCTTTACACAATTGACCCCACCGTGCAACCCGGGCGACAGGTCAAGATGGGGCAGAAGATCGGCGTGCTCGGCAAGGAGGGAGGCAGCGGCGGCTGGTCGCATCTCCACTTCGACATCCAGAGTCGCCAGCCCTCGGGCAAATGGGGAACGCAGGAGGCCTACGCGTTCGTCTGGGAGGCTTATCTCCGCGAATACGCGCCGAAACTCATCGCAGTCGCCCGTCCGCACTGCCTGGCCTGGACCGGAGAGAAAGTCACTCTCGACGGCACACGCTCCTGGAGCGAATCCGGCAGCATCGCCGGGTACGACTGGACCTTCTGCGATGGAACAACAGCTTCCGGTCAGAAGGTTGAACGCGCCTATTCTCAGCCAGGGACATACAGCGAAATTCTGAAAGTCGCCGACGATGAAGGCCGCGTTGCCTACGATTTTGCCGTTGTCCAGATCATAGACAAGGAGCATCCCGACCAGCTTCCTTCTTCGATCCATGCTGTTTACGCGCCGACGTTCGGCATCAAGCCCGGCGACCCGATCACCTTCAAGGTCCGGACGTTTCGCACAACCTTCGACAATGAGACCTGGGATTTCGGCGACGGCAGTCCTCCGGTTGCCGTGAAG
The DNA here is from genome assembly GCA_030691545.1 of bacterium. Classification (GTDB taxonomy): domain Bacteria; phylum Auribacterota; class JABMQX01; order JABMQX01; family JABMQX01; genus JAUYEE01. The sequence continues at coordinate 20,982 of JAUYEE010000029.1, forward strand.
TCCGATGGAAACGTCAAGCCGCTCGCAAAGGACGGATACGCGGTAACCGCACACAGCTACGAGAAGCCGGGCGACTACATCGTTCGCGTCGAGCGCAGCAACGAGCACGGGCACAAGGCCGTTGGACGCCTGCACGTGCGGGTGGAGGCAAACAAATGAGCTCTTGCACACGAGGGCGCGTTTTATCCGCTTGCTTCGGGGTCGCCCCGCCGGGGCCGCGTATGACACAGGGAAAAATGGGGTGCGGCCACGTTTCAGTGGTTCGCTCTGGCACGCCCAGGCTCATCTCTCGCCTTCTCCATGATCCCCTGACTTCGCGTCCAATCCCTCCCCGCCGGGCTTCAGCCGGCGCCCCCCGCGTTAGCCACGGGCTTTAGCCCCGCCTGAGGCGGGGTTCTGACGCTGCGGGTTTCTGCCTGAGCAGGCTTCAGTCCCGCCCGTTGCGGGACTTCTCCATGAGGGCGTTCATCCCCTGGCCGCGTATGCCAGCCGTGAGGGGAGCGTGCGGCATTCTTATACCTCTCAGCAACGCCGGTGCGCCAACACGGGCAGGCATACCCCCTCGCACGTAACCGCACCACGCTGTGAACGCGTCTTGAATCCGGAGACGCAATAGTGTATCCTTGCGCGTTCCGCAACTGGACGGTGAAGTGAGCCTCCCCGCGTTCGCGGGGGCGCTCGGCGTGTTGGGCACCAGCCTCTGGTCGTGCGCAGCGCATCAGTACCCCCCACGGCCAGGGAATCCGCTGAGAAAGGCATTATGGCGAAATATGACCTGGTGATTCTGGGCGGCGGCCCGGGTGGCTATGTGGCGGCGATTCGCGCGTCGCAGCTCGGAATGAAAACGTGTCTTATCGAGAAAGGCCTCGTCGGAGGAACCTGCCTCAATCGAGGGTGCATCCCGACCAAAGCCCTGCTCCATTCAGCCGAGCTCATGGAACGGGTGAAGGGCGCCGAACGGTTTGGGATTACTATCAAAGGCGCGACGGCGAACCTGCGGAAAATGATGGATCATAAGGCGGAAGTCGTGAAGGGACTTCGCGAAGGAGTCGAGTTCCTCCTGAAGAAGCACGGCGTGGAAACGGTTCGCGGGGTGGGGACGTTTGTCGCTCGCAACGCGATCGAGGTACGAAACAAACAAGAGACCTTCACGGTGAAAGCCGGGAAAAGCATCATTGCGACAGGCTCCGAGCCGCTGAGTATCCCCGCAATCCCGTTTGATGGCAGAATGTTTCTCTCGAGCACGGAGGCTCTCCTTTTGAAGGAGCTGCCGGAGTCGCTCCTGGTAATCGGCGGCGGGTACGTCGGGTGCGAGTTCGCGACGTTTTTCTCCGTTTTCGGCGTGGAAGTGACCATTCTGGAGATGACGGACCAACTTCTCCCGGGACTCGACCCTGTTATCGCCAGGACCCTCCAGCGGCAGATGGAGAAGAAGGGCGTCAAGATGCAACTCAAGTCGAAGGTCGAGAAGGCGTCCGTGGAAGGGGACAGAGCCGTATGCGACCTGTCCTCCGGTGAGAAGCTTTCCTCCGACAAGGCTCTGGTCGCCGTTGGAAGAAAGCTCAACTCCGCTGGCATCGGGCTGGAGGCGATCGGCGTGCAGACCGAGAAAGATGCCATCGTCGTTGACGAGCGAATGGAGACGAACCTGGCGGGAACGTACGCCATCGGAGACGTGGTGAACAGAGGGTTGCTCGCGCACGTCGCCCATCACCAGGGGCTCGTGGCGGCGGAGAATGCCGCGGGCGGCAATTCGGTGATGGACTATTTCGCGGTCCCCTACTGCATCTACACCTCGCCGGAGGTCGCTGTCGTCGGGCTGAGTCGAAAGGAAGCCGAGCAGCAGGGGCGAGAGGTTGTCAGCGGACGATTCCCCTTCGCGGCCCTCGGCAAAGCGGTCATCAGCGGCGATACGGACGGCTTCGCGCAGGTTATTGCCGACGCAAAGACCGGGCAGATTCTCGGCGCACAGATTGTCGGCGTGGACGCGACGAACCTCATCAGCGAGATCGTTTCCGTGATGAAGTGCGAGGGCACCCTCGACGAGCTTTGCAGGGCCATTCATCCTCACCCGACGCTCCCGGAGGCGATTATGGAAGCGTCTTTCGACGCGAAGGGAGAGGGTATCCACATCTTCTCGCCGAAATCGAAAAAGGCCATGGGCACAGGGGAATCTTGAGCGCGTAAGGGCATCGGCGGGGTGGGCTTGCCGCCCCAGGCGAGTGTAGCGCGGGCCCCAGGTAGAAGAAATACTTCGTTTGTGCGCACCGTGCGATGGCTTCGGAGGAGTGCGATGGGAATCACGACAAAAACACTGGCAAAGTTGGCTGGATTCGGCCCAGCCAGTATCCGCCGCGTCCACGGTGTTGATTTCAGTGGAGCGCTCGACAGCGGGAAGAGAACGTGGATAGCAACCGCCGAAGTCAGAAAGGGTGCATTGGAAATCAAGAACTGCTTCCCAGCGCGTGATCTGGCTGATTCCGGCAGAAGCCCCGAGCTGTGTTTGGACGCTCTTTGTCGCTTCATAGAGAAGGAAACGGCAGCGGTGTTCGGAATTGACTTTCCGTTTGGACTGCCAAGACAGATTCTGGGAAACAGAAGTTGGCCGTCCTTCGTACGCAGTTTCTCGCGCCGTTACCAGAATCCCGAAGCCTTTAGAAGAGCCTGCCTCGACGCTGGCCAAGGGAGAGAGCTGAGGCGCGCCACGGATTGGGAGTCTCAAAGCCCCTTCTCGCCGTACAACATACGCATGTACAGGCAGACGTACTATGGGATCGCGCGGATTCTCGCGCCGCTCGTCCGACGCCGTTCCGCATGCATCCTGCCGATGCAGGATGCGATCCCGCGTAAACCATGGGTCCTTGAGGTTTGCCCGGCGACAGTGTTGAAGCTACACGGATTGTACAACATGTCCTACAAAAAGAAGACAAGAGAGGACTACCGCGCACGCGAGCGAATCCTGAGAAGGTTTGAGAAACTCGGAATCACTTATGCGGACGCGGAGAAGCTTCGGTCTATCATCCTCGCCAACTCTGGCGGGGACGCCCTTGACAGCGTCATCGCTGCATTTGGGACCTTCCAGGCGCTCCAGAAGCAAGTCTTGTATGCGAGTGAGGGCTATATTTACGCATGACCGCCGTCCACTGTAAGCGCTTCCCCAACTGGCTCAAAAAAACGCTGCCGAGCGATGGCGCGGCGGTGGAGACGGCTCGCCTCTTAGAGCGGCTGGGGCTCGCCACTATCTGTCAGAGCGCGAAATGCCCGAACATCTGGGAGTGTTTCTCGCGCAGGATCGCCACCATATTGATTCTCGGGCGGCAGTGCACGAGGAAGTGTCGCTTCTGCGCCGTGGGCGACGGAATGCCCGCTGCCGTTGACGAGGATGAGCCGCGTCGCGTTGCGGAGGCAATTCGCCAATTGGGACTGCGCCACGCGGTCATCACGTCGGTGACGCGGGACGACCTTCCCGACGGGGGCGCGGCGCATTTTACGAAGGTTGTCGAGGAGATACTGTCGGTCAATGGCGCGACAACGGTCGAAGTTCTGACGCCGGATTTCGCGGGAAGAACCGACGTCCTCCGGCAAATCATCGAAGCGGGCCCGGTCATCTTCGGGCACAACGTGGAGACGGTTCCGAGGTTGTACTCACAAGTCAGGCCAGGGGCTGATTACAGCCGCTCTCTCAGACTCTTGGAAGCCGTCAGAGAGCTGGCGCCGCCGAGCCTGCTGACAAAGTCCGGGCTGATGGTAGGGCTGGGCGAGACGCTCAACGAGGTTCTGGACGTTTTTCGGGACCTCCGGAGAGTCGGCTGCGACATCGTCACAGTGGGGCAGTATCTCCAGCCGACAGCGGAGAGCCTTCCGGTGAACGAGTTTGTTACGCCGGACACGTTCCAGGAACTTGAGAAGAAAGCCCTGGAGATGGGCTTTCGGGCGGCGTTTTGCGGTCCCTTTGTGAGGAGTTCGTACCTCGCGGACCGTTTTGTGGTGAGAAGAAGCGCTGGTGAGAGCGCCGAGCGCACAATGAACTAAAAGGAGACAAAACAGCATGGTATTCCACGAAGCCAACCGGATGAAAAGACTCCCTCCATACCTCTTCACGATTATGGACGAACTGAAGCGAGAGGTCGTCCAGAGAGGAGGAGACGTCCTTGACTTAGGGATGGGTAGCCCCGACCAGCCCACTCCCAAGCACGTCATGGATGCCCTGGTCGAAGCCACGACAAAACTCGAAATGCACCGCTACTCTCGCAGGGACGGAGAAACGGAGAAGGCGCTCCGCAAGGCCATTGCGCAATGGTATGAGCAGCGCTTCAACGTGCAGCTCGACCCGGAGACGGAGGTCGTCCCGCTCATCGGCTCCAAGGAAGGGGTGGCGCATTTCTATCTGTCGTTCCTGAATAACGATGACATCGTGTTGGTTCCCAGCCCCACGTATCCGATTCATTTCAACGGAGTGATTCTCGCTGGGGGCATTCTTTACAACATGCCGCTGAAACCGGAGAATGACTACAAGCCCGAGCTCGAAAAGCTCGACAGCCACGTGGTCAGCCGCTCCAAAATCCTGGTTCTGTGCTATCCGCACAATCCGACCAGCGCGGTCGCCGACCTCGATTTCTTCGAGAGGGTGACCCGCTGGGCGAGGGACAAGAACATCATCGTCGGCCACGACAACGCCTATTCGGATATTGTCTTCGGCAACTACAAGGCGCCGAGTTTCCTCCAGGCGAAAGGCGCCCGAAAGGTCGGCATCGAATTCCACACCATCTCCAAGTCGTATAACATGGCGGGGTGGCGACTCGGGTTCGCGGTCGGAAACGCCGAAATCCTTCGCATCTTAGAAAAGACCAAGTCGTACGTGGACTTCGGGATTTTCCGGGGCGTCCAGTACGCGGCGATAGCTGCCCTCACCGGACCCCAGGATTGCGTCACAGAGACCGTCAAGACCTATGAGAAGAGGATGAACGTGTTTGTGAATGGGCTGAACTCCATCGGCTGGGAAATCCCCCGTCCCAAAGCGACATTCTACGTTTGGGCCCATATCCCGTTGAAATTCAGCGCGTTGACCTCTCTCGAGTTCGCCCGGCTGATGGTCGAGGAAACCGGCGTCGTCTGTGCACCGGGAACCGGCTTTGGCGAGTACGGTGAGGGCTTCGTCCGCTTCGCTTTAGTCACGGGTGAGGAAAGACTCCTCGAAGCCGTCAAGCGCATCAAGGAGTTCCTCTCCATCCGCGCGTGACTTCGGCGTGTGCTGCGGCGTCATCGAAAACTCGCACGTCCTGTTTGCCGTCGTTGATTGCCGTGGCATTGCAGGAGGGTCTTGAAATGGCTGAGCGCCCTGAGATTGACATCGAGGTTTATCGCCAGGCTGCCCAGATGTCCTTGATAGGTAGCCAGGCGGTACGCAAGGCTCAGGAGGAAAGGGGTGTGGCTACGTTTGAGTGGTGTGTCCCGTGAGTGTGGGAGGACTGGCCTCGTAACGGGCAGAAAAGGTAACGCTGCCGTCCCGGCGGCAGTCGTGAGGGCGTCTCGCCCTCACATGACAGCCTCCCCTCGTGCGCTATCCAACGCTCGGGGAGTGGAACCGGGGGCAAGATGCCCCCGAGACAGCCGGCAGGATGCCAGCGGTACACTCACTCAGTGCATCCTCCGTGCCTGCGCACCCAGCCGGTCCCCACTGAAGCGTACCCGCACCCGAGGAGAGCCGTCGCCTGGGTGTGCCCAATGTGTATTGTCATAATGGCATTCTATTCTATGAGCTTCCCAATGGCGAACTGACGATGGAGGACCCGTTCGGGAATTCCTTTTGAACGTCGGCACACGACGACCCGTTCGAGCTGAGAATGCTGTTGTCTCCGCCCCACTCGTCCCCGAAACTGACTTGCGTGCAAGCCCCCGTATGTCCTCACTGGACGGCTACTGGTGAATAACAAAAAGGGACGCTGCAAGTGCGTCCCTTTTCCTAAGATAGGCACGAAGCCGGCGGCGTTTAGCTACCGCGAACGCGCCGGTTGTCTTTTTCTTCGCTTGTTGAGCTTCCAGCCGAGAAAACCTGCTGCGGGTCCCATCATCAGGAGCGTCGCGGGCTCGGGGGCCGCGGCAAAGTTATCCACGTATAAGTTTTCTGCAGTCTGACCTCCGGCGAAATACATCACGCCGATTGCGTCCACATCTGCCAAAGCTTGGGCGAGCGTAAGGCTTCCGGGATTGCGCCAGGTGGTCCAGGAGGTGCTGGCAAAATCGGTGCACGTGTACTGAGTCCAGCTTGTGCCAAGTCCTAAGGCCTGGGTGTTGTACTGGAAGATCGAACTCGAGGTGGTCAGGGTGCTGTTCCCCGTATTGTTGTTGCTCGCGATGAAAAACGTGACCGCGGGCACCGCGCTATTCGACGAGGTCTTCAGCCAGACCGAAAGCCCCGGTACACTGGAATAGTCAACACCGCCGGCGAGTGTACCCGCCGGACTGGAGGAGGTAGCATCTGCGTAAATGACCGACGTGTAGGTAAACATTACCACCTGGGGGTATCGAGCGTAAACCGATTGGGAGCCGGAATCATAATTGACCGCCCCGGTGGTGCTGAAGATGTTGTTCAGAGGATCCTCGTCGGTCCTCCAGTTCATCTCGTCGCTGTCGAACGTCTCAAGATACCCCCTCGGGTCGCAGAAGGCCGAACCGCAAAAGAAGCAAAGTGCGATCAAAACGACGATTGCTTTTATTCTCACCCCGAGCTCCTCCTGATTCTGTACAAGGGTTGAGGTGCGCCTGTTACTCCAGAATTTCCAGAATGTTACCACAGTGAACGAGCGGTGTCAAGGGACATTTGCCGCTTGGCGCCTCTTTACGTAATTTTCCGCTATCAATGGCAGCAAGATGCAGGCCAGCGCCTTCTTATCGTGTAATCTATCACATACAAGGGAGATAGGAAGACAGAGCGGGCGGTATCACGGAGGAACCGCGTTTACGAATGTCAACGTTTGTTCCTCTGCGAAAACACATGCGTGTTGTCGGAAGGCTTCGCAGCGCTGTTGAGAGGATTGCCCGGCGTTGGCGGTACGCGATGGACCGCCAAAGAAAAAGCGGGTTACCGAGTAATCCCTCACTTATGGGCGGGAGACATGGCCGAAAAGAGACGAAGATTTAGACAGGATAACAGGATACACAGGATAATCCTGAAAATCCTGTTAATCCTGTCTGATGTTCCTCAGCGATCTCCCTGGCCGAGCTTTCCGGAAAGGGTCTCGACAGCTGGCTGGCCACGCCAAGCGGGATGGGGACAGCGCGCGAGCACGGGCAGGCCGCGTTCTTCGCGGTGAGTCCCCCAGAGACTGAGGGGTTGCGTCACCGAACCAGAAGCTGCGCTGTCACGGCGTCCCACCGCCCGGGGGAGCGTTCCCGCCCTCGAGCTCGGCGACGATGCGCGTTGCGTCCTCGGCCCCGTCGAAGGTCGCGCTCAGGGCAAGGGCGCTCTTGATGCTGCGGAGCGCCGCGTCCTTTTGCCCTTCGGCGAGAAGCACCTTGCCGAGATGGTACCGGATCAACGGGTCCTTGGGGCTTTGTGCCGCGGCGGAAGTGAGTCTCTCCCGAGCCTCGGCGTACCGTTTCAGCTTGAAAAGTGTCCAACCGAGGGTGTCGAGGACATTGGTGTCGTCGGGTCGCAGCTCGTTCGCTTTCGTTGCCCAGGACAGGGCTTGATCGAGGTTTGTGTCGGTAGCGCAGGCGATCCAGGCGAGATTATTGTACGCAGAAGCCAGCACGACCGGATTCTGGCTTGAAGTGAGCACAGACTCGAACAACTTCTTCGCCTTGTCATAGTCCTTCTGGGAAAGGTAGTTCTGCCCGGCTAAAATGGCGATTCGCGGATCGTTGGCGCCGTCCTTCAGCGCGGTCTCGAACTCCTTTGCAGCTTCCAGGTGTTTCTTTTGTGAAACGAGAATCTCCGCAAGACGAGTTCTGACCCAAACAGCCTTGGGGCTGGCATCGAGGACGGTCCGGAGTTCGGCAATCGCCTCATCCGGTTTCCCAGCGGCCCGGTACGCTCTTGATAGGTTGACTCGCGCGGTATGGAAACCGGAATCCAGCGTGAGCGCCTCCGTGAAACTCGCGATGGCATCCGAAGGTAGCCCCTTGGACATTTGAGCCAGTCCGAGAATGTCATATAGGTTTGCATCCTTGCTCCCAGCGGCAATGGCCTGCTGGCAGGTGGCGATGGCCTCGTCCGGTTTTCGGGAGGACAGTTGCGCGGCCGCCACAAAAGCGGGGGCCGTGGCGGCGGACGGAGAGATTCTCTGGATGCGCGCGTACGCCTCTCCCGCTCGGTCGAGGTCTCCCTGACTCACGAGGGCATCTCCGAGGACGCGGAGGGCATCGGGATTACTTGGGTCGAGTTCAGCCGCTCGCGTAGCGTGAGCAACGGCAGCATCGAGAAGACCCGCCCTCCGCTCGAGTTCCGCGACCATCAGGAGGGCCGGGATATAATTCGGGCGGAGGTCCAGAACCGCCTCTATCTCGCGTACCGCATCCTGGGTATGCCCTTGCGCTTGGAGAACCGCAGACAACCTCATGCGGGCATCTATCCAATCGGGGCGCCCCTGCACCGCCTTGCGAAACTCTGCGATGGACTCGACCGCCGACCCCTGGCGGGCACGAACACAGCCGAGAACAAAGTGCGCCCCGGCAGAATCTCTCTGTTCCATTGGCAGCTTTTGCACCTGCTGAATGGCGTCGTCAAGCTGGCCCGAAAGGTAGTGCAGGTAGGCGAGGATGAGCCTGGCCGCGCGATTTTCCTTACCTTCGTCGAGGATGCTGGTAAGGTCGGCCCGGGCGGCATCGAGGTCGCCGATTCCTTCGTAAACCGGGACCAGGTCCGCAAAGGCCGCATCGGCAAGGACATCGGGATGGACTTGCACGGCCTCGCGAGCCTGCTCTCTAACTTCAGGGAGTTTTTTCTGCGCCAGGTAAACCTTCGCGAGCATCACGCGCGACGAGAAAAGGCTCTTGTCCTTTTCGACGGCTTTCACCAGTTCTGCGGCGGCTTCGTCGAGTTTCCCCTGCGCCAGAAGAGCCTGAGCCGCAAATTCATGTGCCAGGGCCATGTAAGGGTGGTGCTGGAGAATCTGATAGGAGTAGGCGACCGCCTCCTCGTACTTCTTTTGCAGAATCAGAGTCTCCGCGACAGAACGGTGCGCGGAGACATCCCTCGGATTGGCCTCGGCGACAAGCTCGAACTCCTTCACTGCCTCTTCGTATTTGCCTTGAGCACGGTAGACTCTTCCCAGGCGATAGTGCAAAGCCGACGTTTCAGTGGCATCGGGATTAGCGAGTAACGCAGCCTGGCATTGCGAGACAGCTTCATCATATCTCTTCTGGAGCAGCAGGAGTGCTGAGAGGTTAAGGTGAGATCCGATGGAAGAGGGGTCCACGCCGATGGCTCGGCGGAATTGGGTCGCGGCCTCGTCCGGCTCGCCCTTTTTCATGTGAGCTAAACCGAGGACGTTGAGAAACCCGACGTCGTTCGGCTTCTCGGCAAGAGCGGCCTGGCACATTCTGACGGCCCCGTCGGCGTCACCCTCGGCGAGGGCGTCCAGCGCGAGTTCAAGGTCAGTTTTCTGCCCGGTGGATACGGCGGCGGCAAGCCTGGCGCGAGCGGCAGCGGCTTCATCCGTTCTACCCTGAATGTCGTAGGCCCGGGCGAGACACTGGAGAGCTTGCCTCTGGGTCGGGTTTCGAGCGAGGACTTGTTTGCAGTGGAATTCCGCGTCCGAAAACCACCCCTGTTCGAGCGAGATCAAAGCCAGTTGGAGGCGTGCCGCGTCGAGTTCCGGGAGCTCGCGAAGAAGCGCCTCGAACTCGCGCGCGGCCATCTCGGGGTGGTTGCTCTTGTAAAGCGCCCAAGCGAGGAGATACCGCGCCTCGGCCCACTGCGGGCGCGCGCGGACGGCGCTTTGAAGGTCAACAACTGCTTCGGTGAACTTCTTCTTCTGGTATAGGACTGAGCCTCTCACAAACCTTGCCGCTGCCTGAGTAGAGTTACTTCGCATAGCCTGCTGAGCTTCGGCAAGAGCCTGGTCAAACTGGCCCGTTCTGAGGTAGAGGAGGGCGAGAGCGAGGTGAGCCCGCGCTTGCCCCTTGCTTTTCTGGAGCGCAACTTTTGCGGCGCCCAGGGCTCTTTGATAATAGCTTTCCCGTTCCGTCGGCGAGTCTTTCGCTCTGGCGGCCAAGCCCTCGTACACCCCCGAAAGAAACATGTACCCCTCGAAGCTTTCCGGGGCGTACTGATTCACGGTTTCCAGCGCGACCTGCAAAGCCTCCTCGTTTTTTCCCGTCGCAAGGAGCGCCCTGCCTAACGCCAGGCGCGTTCCGATAAGGTCGGGTTGTTTGTTCAGCGCTGTCCTGAATTCCGCAATCGCCTTTTCGGCCTCGCCCTGGTCGAGGTAGATGTCCCCCAAAAAGCCGTACAGTTTCGCATACTCGGGATTCTTCGCAAGGGCGGATTGGCAGGCCTCAATTGCCTCCTGTGCTTTTTCGTCCTCGTAAAGCGCCTGCGCCAGACCCAGGTACGCCATCATGTGGTCGGGTTTCAGCTTGAGGGCATCGCGAAACTTCTGCTCGGCCTCGCCCAGGCGACGCAGGGAGAAATAGACCTTTCCCAACTGATAGTGCGTTTCGGCGTTCGAGGGGTCGAGGCGAAGGGCCTTGTTGAAATACTCCGCCGCTTTCCGAAACTGGAGGTTCCTCGCGTACAAAACGCCGTTGTTGTGGTGCCTGCGCGCACGGGACTCCGCCTTCCAGCACCCCATCATGGGCATTAGAAACAACAGAATGCTCAGGGCATAGGATACCCGCCAAAGGGATTTTCTCATCGTGACCTCCGACTTTTCCATGTTGGGCGGATGGAGCAATGGTCTGTGGCGTGAGCACGTTCCATGCCAGGTGCACACGCTATAGATAAGCGTCCCGCCCCTTCTTTATAGAAGAAAACATTCTGTAATCATTATAGCACAAGAGAAGGGCTGCGTTGGGGAAACCGGGCATCGGCGATCGTGGTTTAGGCGGGGGGCGGCGGCGGGGTGAAATGATACTCAACCTGGGCGTTCTCGATGTTGTGTAGTTTGTGGGGACCGCCGCCCCCTGATAGTCAACGATGCTGCTGGTTCGCGGATCAGTCAAGAAGTTTCTGTCAGCTCCGGAAGATTTTGTCGGCGAACGTCTGATAATAATCTGCGCCCGAGCTGGTGCTGCGAGCCGGCTCGCTTCGTGGATGGAAGTCGTTCAGGTTTCAAGGGTTCTGTTCGTTCTCGGCGGGGAACGTCTGATAGCCTTATATAGGGCGACTATATGGCTTGTTATGTCGTATGGAGGCTCTGTTGCACGATAGCGCTGGCGTTTCCTGAGAGAAACATTCGTAGGACATAGGAGACGGATGTCCAAAAGATTTCTCCGGCTCGGCGGCCAAAAGCGTAGACGCCGCGGCCATATCTTCCGCAGAAGAAATCGCCCGTGGCCACGGACCGCCCGTTGCTTCGCCCCTTGAACTCCATGATGAGCCGAGAGGCTCAGAAAGCCGTTGTCAGGAACGACCTGGGGGGAATGAACTCAGGCGCATTCCGTTCCGCTGCAGGGGGTACCGCACGCACACAGAGGCGCGCCGACCGCTGGCAGATAATCATCTCTTCCAACAAACGTGGCATAAGATGCGATCGTCACGCTTTCATTCGGGAAGAAGCTGGCCCGATTGACGGAATACGGCCGGCGAATGCAATGTTCCATGAAACCGGCTCTCCCTGATGCCGTGCGTCAACATCCGCCAGTCCCTCGCGTTAGCCCCCTGCACGACCCGCCCCACCGGGATCAGCAAGAAGAGAAGGAATTGCCTTCCACTCACAATCTTACGTTTTTCTGACTCGGTCTCTGTTCGACATATTTTCGTCATTTCCGCGCAAGGTCGAGAACCGCGGTAACGATATCGTAGCCTCTCAGGGGGATGTCAAGGGAACTCTCGGCATGCGGGATGGCCTCGCTTTTTCTCTCGACGATGTCTGCGCTGTGGGCCGAGAGAATCTTGAATTCAGGGAAGGTGACCTTTGCGGTTGTCGGGGTTTCCTCGCAGTTCCAAAGCCGCAGGACGAATCCGTCGCCATTTTCCGCCATTTTGAACGCCAATAGAACGGCTTGCGGGTCGCCAATTTCGAGGAAGGAGCCGAAGGACTTAGGTCCAGCGTCGAGGATGAGGGGGTTGGCACGTTCGAGCGCGAATCTCATGGCGTCTGAGTTTTTGCACGGGCCGCGATGAGTCGTGAGGCTGTAGCGGAAGGTGAGCTTGCCGCCCTGCGAGGCCTTAAAGTTCGTGAACCAGTAGTTGTTCATGATCCAGGAGAAGACCGCCGGATTTTTCATCTCCAGCTCCTTCTGCCATTTGCCCGTGTTGATCTGGGAAAACTGCACTAACGGGGCATCCAGAGTCACCCAGGTCACGCCAAACTCGTCGTTCGAGAAATCCGCCCAGCGCTGGATGCAGTGCCAGTCGGAGGAAGAGCCGGGCAATTGCTCGATTCCCGGCTTCATGACCGCGCATGAAATTTCTGTCTTCGCCGTGAAGGGCCGGACATTGAAGGGGAAAGCATAATAAACTCCTTCGGCGTCGAGAACCTCGTCCTTGTTAACGGTGTTGCGGATGTCAATTCGCTTCTCGAAATCGTAGAGGATGACCTCCTGAACAATCTCCGGAGTGTTCTTCGCGGAGGTTCTGACGAGGATGCTTCCTAAGAGAGGTCCGTTTGCACCGGGATAAATCTCGGCTTTCGTCGGGCTGAACCGCTCGAACTTCGCTGGTTCGCTCCTTCCGATGTCAACGATGGCCCTTCCGCCAATCGGCGTCTCATATATATATTGGTTGAGCCTGTAAGGGCTTTCCTGGTCAACAAGCTCTTTCTTCAACTCCTTGTCGAAAATGCTCTTGATGCCGCCGGTAATGGGATCAAGCGTCACCTCGAAGAACCGGTTGCTGATTTTGTTCTCGGAGAACGTCACGCTGTTCCGGACTGGAAAGGAAGGAGCCTGGTCCGCAAACCGAAAAGTCTTGTAGCCGACGGCGGGAACGTCTGCCGTCAGTAGAACGGGAACGAAATCAGAGTGCGGGTAACTGTCGGGCAAGACCTGGAAGGTGGAAGCCAGTCCGTCGGGGTGCTTGGGGTCGAGCCAACCGGGGATGATGAAGGGCAGAAGGCAATCCGCCAACTGGTATGCCACTTCTCCCCCGGAAGCAACGTCGCGGATGCACACTTTTCGCTCCTTGAGGCTGCGAATTCCCGAAGTGGCGACGGGGGGAAGAAATGCCAGTCCGCTTCTCTCCCAGGGTAACGAATTCAGCGGCCCGAACGTACCCTGCCGTCTGTTCTCCTGGGAGTCACAAATGGAGGTTATGGCGGACACAAACAATTTGCGGGCTTCGGCGTAGGGCTCAGTGGCGAAGGAGGCTTTGATTTCCCACTGCCCTTTGGTTTCTTCCGAATCGGGCTGGTTGATGCTCTGGGCAGCGCCCCAGGTATGCTCGTCGTAGAGCATGATTTTCTCGAGGGTTTTTCGGAATTGCTCGGCGGGATACTCAAAAGATGGATCGAGGATTTTTGCGATAGCCGAAAACCTCTCCGCTGCAAAGAACGTCTCGTGCGTCTCTCGCGTGAGAATCGTCTCGTAAGCCGAGGAAGCGTGCCCGTCCGCCCACCAATCGGGCCAGGCGAGCTTGTACGTGGGAATCTCCTTCCCGTGCTCTTTCTCTAATCGCGTGAACCATTCCCGCGAGGTCGCTACAATCAGCTTCGGATAGGCGTACTTCGCATTCCATTCGCGGATGATGTCGCAAGGCTTCACGTTGGGTGGCGAATTGTCGGTCACGAAACCAGACATCTTGAATCCGAGAATATTGTACGGATAGCCCCGCTTCTCGAGTTGCGCGAGGTACGTCGGGAGCTTATCCTCGACCAGCTTGAGCCTGTCGTGGAGCCCCATTGAGTTGCCGAACATGTAGTGCTCGGCATTCCAAGCAAGGACCTTGCTGCCGTCCGGCGCCTCCCAGTAAAACGCGTTCGGTCTTTCGAGAACCGGAATACTCCTCGTGTAGTTGACGCCCATGCTCAAGTACTTCACGCCGCACCGCGACAGAATCGAAGGAATCGCCCAGCTCACCCCGTTGATGTCGTCGTTCATCGCGGTGACAACGTCAAAGCCATACTTATCGGCGACGTGCTCGGCATAGTAGACTTTCCTCACAAGCTCTTCCGCGCACTCGAGATCCGTGCCGTTGAGATAGTGAGCGGCAACTTCTATCCTTCCTTCCTTCACCCGCTTGACAAATTCCTCGATTTGCTCCGGCGTCGCAGTCTCAAGAAACCTCTGCACGGTGAAGGACGTTTCGCACACCCATTTGAACTTCGCCCCTTCAGGGTAATCGTCCGTCTGTTTGCAGAAGTCGAGCACTTGCCGGATGTAGTCACCGTGCCGCTTGAAGATTTCGGTCTGAAGATGCGTGTAGCCGATATCGGTATGAGTGTGCTGAACGACGTAGATTTCCCATTTCCTTGCCGGGGTGATGGTCACTTCCACCTGCGTCTCGCCCGCGTCCGTCTTCAGCAATAGAGTTGCAGGCGCTGGCTTTTCGATATCGGGCAGCTCAATCTGGTGTGTGCTCCAGCCGAAGGGAAGCGTTCCCAGGTCAACGGCGAAGACTTTCCCGTCGAGATTCATCTGCGCCTTTGCCTTCGTCTCATCGCCCGTATTGAGCACGCGGAGCGTCGCCAGTTGTCGCAGCGAGCCATCGTCTGCCCTCACGAGAAACCGCCCGGGCTGAATCTCGCACGTGATTTCGCCTTCTTTTACCTTCGCTCCGACTCGAAGATGAAATCCCCATCCTCCGGTGCCCTGGTCCACCTTGACGAGGCAGCGATTCAATCCTTTATTGAGCCGAGCAATAATCATATCCTCGCCCGGATTCAGGCCCCGGTGCTCGTGATTGTCGTGAACCAGTTTATCGTTCATCCAGAGGCGGACTCCGTCGTCGCTTCCCAACTCGATAGAAGCCGCGACATCCTCCTCGCTCGGGATGAAGCAGAACGCGTAACCCACAACGTCATTCTTCCCGGAGAGTGCCCCGACGAAATCCACAATTCCGTCGGCTGAGGGCTTCCATATCTTCCACATCGCCTTTCCGCCTTCCGCAACCGAGCTTTCGTGCTCCATTCCTTCCTTCGGGACAATCGCCGCTTCCCCGCCCGCCGTGGCGAGAAAATCCTCCGTGAAACCTTTGCACTCGACATTCGGGAACGGCCCGCAGACCAGCCATTCCGTGGGTATGCCACGTGTGTCGAGACTGGAGAGTCTCGGCTCTTCAGGCCCTGCGTCGCGCAGAGGTATTAAAAAAAACAGTGCCAGGGAAAACGACGCCATCATCATCGAGAAACCGGGTTGCTTCATCATGGTTGTGCTCCTCTCCTTGAAGAAGTCCGCGTCTTGTGCCCGCACGAGAATGCGAGGCGGAATCGAGCCAGCGCGCCACCCTTGAGCATACTGAATTGGCCTGCTGCTGTACAGCGTGATTGCGAGTGCTCTGCAACACGAGCGACGGTTGTGCGCATCCGGCCTTTCTGGTAGCATTCTGCGAAGGACCCGCGCCCAGGGCGAACCTGAAGCTCGCTGGCGGCTGGCGGCCCCAGACAACTGCCCGGAGTGTGAGATTTCCTTTTCGTGACGGCGCACCCGGGAAGCGAGACAAAGCAGCGTGAGAGGAATGCACCGTGCTGAAGGTGTTGACAGAAACAATCAGGAGCACGTTTACCATCGCGGTTTTCGTGTTCGTGATGATGCTTCTGGTTGATTATGTGAACGTGCTAACGAGAGGCAGCTTTTCGGCGGTCGTCAAAAAGGGGCGATTCCGGCAGTACGTTCTCGCGTCATTCTTAGGTGTGATGCCAGGCTGTCTGGGCGGGTTCGTGAACGTATCGTTTTATGCTCACGGGGTGATTTCCTTTGGCGCCATGTTTGCGTCCATGGTCTCGGATTGCGGCGATGAAGAGTTCGTCATGCTCGCCTTATTCCCCGGTCGTGCGCTTCTCCTTTTCGGCATTCTTTTCTTGATGGGCATCGTGTTCGGATGGCTTGCGGACGCAATTGCCCCTTTGATGGGCCCGCGCTATGGCAAAGGATGCAAGCTGGGCGTTCTCCATGACGAGGACGAATGCTACTTCTTCGACCGAGCACAGATTTGGCGGCAGTTGAAAGGCATGAGGCTGGAGAGAGGCCTCTTGATCATCGCTTTGGCGGGGGCGATTTTCGCCGCCGCGGGCGGACTGCTTGAGACGGGCTGGGAGAGAATCGCGATTACCGTTCTTGCAGCGGCCGGAGTCGCCCTCGTGGCAACAGCCCCTGACCACTACCTGAAGGCCCACATCGTGGCTCACATCGTGCGGCGTCACCTCATCAGAATTGTCCTCTGGACGTTCCTCACCCTTCTGGTGATTGGCGTCGCCTTGAAATACTGGGACTTCGAGTCTTTTGTCAGGGAGCATAAGGTGCTGGTGTTTCTCCTTGCGGGACTTATGGGCCTTATTCCAGAGTCGGGCCCGCACCTGATTTTCGTGAGCATGTTCGCGAAGGGGGTCATTCCCTTTTCGGTTCTCTTGACCAACTCCATCGTTCAGGACGGTCATACCCTTCTTCCCCTCCTGTCATGCTCGGTCAGGGATGCGCTGACCGTCAAGGGCATGAAACTCATCCTCGCCCTCGCCGTGGGGATGGTGCTCCATGCCCTCGGGTGGTGATAACAGCGGCTCGAGCAGTGCACAAGCGGGGCTGGCACTATCCCTTATCTCTCACTCCACCAACATTTGTCGTTGACTTTGGAATCCGGGTTGTCCGGGTCGGTCAGGAGTTTCTTTGTGCCCGAAATCCATAGGACATGTCCGTCGGCGAAGGCGATATTCCGTCCGTCCAGCTTATGGTTGGAGTACTGGTTGAGGCTCTTCGAGGCGTGCCTGTCGGCGAGGATTCTCGTTGTGGAAGGCGCCGCTTCTGTCCAGGGAAGGTCTTTCCCGCTGCTCCCGTCGAAGCTGTAGGCGTAGCTCACTTGTTTGGCCTCCTCCGCCAGGAAAGCCCGATTATCGTAAGCTTCCGTCTTTCGTTCCGGCATCTTATCGCGGGAGCTGTAGCAGGTAAAGACGTCGAGTGACGTGATGTACGTGGGATAGAGGATGCCGAGATCCCTGTAATGAGTTGATACGTCAATCGGCTGGTCTGGCTTCGCGCTCGTCGGATAATACCCGTGGTAGTCCGGCGAGTAGGTCTTAATCGCTGTGATGATTTGCCTGAGGTTGTTCGGGCAGGCAGCGCGTATTCCACCGCTTCTACGTGTGGTTTGGAGGGCTGGCAGAAAAAATGCCACGACAATCAGAAGAACAAATATGACAACGAACACCTCAAGCAATGCCCCGCCTTTTTCTTGCTTTTTCATCTTGCTCCCCACCTTCATCTTCTCCTCCTTGTTTCTCATGCTTACCTTGGGGCATCGTTCGGAACGTTGAGCCGATAGATGGGCACTTCGACAGAGACCCAGACCGTCAACGAATGGAGGAACGCATGAACTTTGGACTGCGGCGGTCTCTGCCGCCGCCGGGCCGGGTCGAAGCAGAGGCTTCGGCACTCTCGAGGCGAGTCTATCTGTTGATCCGCTGCGTATCCGTTGACGGACCGCCCCACGCCCCGAAAGTGTGAACGCATTTTCGAACCATTCGCCTCATGCACGACGGTGTCAGCCGGGGTCAGCGTCAGGCCAGCAGGGTGCGCGCCTGCTGGAGCATGCGCCGGATCGGCAGTCCTTCGGGACAGACGCCCTCGCAGCGACCGCAGTCGGCGCAGTTGGTCGCGCGCTGCGATTCAGCAAGTTCCCGATAGGCCGCCTGCGCGAATGTCATGTCTCCCATTTGCCCCGCGTAATAGTCCTTGCATCTGAGAATCTCGGCTATCTGAACGCCTTGCGGGCAGGCACTGCACCGGCCGCAAGAACCGCACTGCCGCCCTTTCATGCCCGCAATCGCCATCCGCAGCAAGGCATCGTCTTGGGCCTTGAGAGGAGTTGTTGCCGCTTCGACATATCTGTTCATCGCCTCAAAGCTGGGGAGACTGATGATGACCGAGTCGAGATGCCCGCTCGCCATAGCCGTGCGGATGATCGCCTGTTCCTGATCCGTCGCACCGCGCGGCACATTGACCAGCGTTTTCATAGCCAGAACGCCGATTCCCTTTTGACGCGCCTTGGCGAGAATCGGATCGAGCTGGGCGCGCAGTTGCGGCTGATACTGCGGCATGATGATATCCCACGTGTCGGATTCCACCGCCGCCCGCGTGGTGCCCACAAGATCGTCATGGTGAATTGTGAGGCCAAAGAAGCGAACCTTGCCCTGCTGTTTCATCCGCTCGAAGTTCTCTCGATGCCGCCCGCGACTGTCGCGGGCATCCTCGGGCCCCATCCGCGATAGAAACAGCACGTCCACATAATCCACACGCAGCGCTGCGAGGTATTCTTCGACAGGGCCCACTTTGATGGCGATGAACATTCTGTCGCGGTGCTTGGCCGCCACCTGGGCGACGTCAGGCACGTTGTTGTAGCCGGAGGCGGTATGGACGAAATTGACGCCCTTTTCCAAGGCGGCAAGCAACACCGGCGCCTTCGTGACGCCGGCGCTCAACGCCGAGACGGCCATATTGGTGCGGCCCAGCCGATGGTACCTCATGCCTGGCAGCACGTTCCGCTCTTCCAGCTTGCCAGCGCGCGCGGGCTGGCCCAAGTCCTCCGCGCCGGACAGCCCCGAGGCTCCCACCCCCCATCCCACGGCCCCGACCGCAGCGTTTCTGAGGAACTCCCTGCGGGTCTGAGATGACATAACGCAGTCCTCCTTCGCTTCCTTGCTCGCCAGGGGGCTCACCGCCCCTCTTCACACTACTGACCCTCTTTCAGTTCCGGCCACTGCTCTGATCTGTGCTTCTGCTTCCCTCGCGGTTTAACCTAACATGCCCACAAGAGAAAGGGGTGGCAGATTTCTCTACCACCCCTTTCCGGGCAATCTCTCAGCAGGCTTTTTGATTTGCCTGCTCAGCGAGCTTCGAGACCGCTTACTTGGCGCCTCGCTCGCTCCACCAGACCTGCTGGTTGATCTTGCTGTCCGGGTTGTCCGGGTCGGTCTTTAGCTTTGTTTTGCCGGAAACCCAGCGGACGTGCCCGTCAGCGAATGCCGCGTTCCGTCCATCCATCTTGTGGTTGGATGTGGAAGTGGCGTCCGTCAGGGCCACCCGGTCAGCCAGAATTCGGCTCGTGGACGGAGCCGATTCCGTCCAGGCCCTGTTACTGCCGCCGCCGGTGCTTCCGTCGTAGCTGTAAGCGTAGCTGCACTGCGTGCGTTCATTTGGCCGGAACGGCTTGTTGTCAAACGAGCCAGTAGCGTCATCGCGCCTCGGCATCCTGTCGCCGGAGCTTGGGCAGGTGAACACGTCCAGCGACGTGATATACGTGGGAAATAGAATGCCCAGGTCCTCGTAGTGCGTGGAAATGCTGATGGACGCGTTCGGCAGCGCGCTGGTCGGATAGTACTCGTTGTAGTCCGGGGAGTAGGTCTTGATGCCGGTGATAACCTGCTTGAGGTTGTTCAAGCAAGCCGCACGCCGGGCAGACTCTCTCGCTCGGGACAAAGCCGGCAGAAGCATGCCAGCCAAGATCGCGATGATGGCGATCACAACGAGCAGCTCAATGAGTGTAAAACCTTTTCTTTTCATCATTACTTCTCACCTCTCCTTCATTGGGTTACTGTTACGTTACAATTGCGATAGTGCTCAAAAACCTGCGTTCACCCTCCTTTCTGTTGGTTTGCCTCTGGTCGTTTGAACAAACGGTACGGAAGCATAACCAGACTGCCTTCAGCAGTCAACCACAAACTTCCAGGAAATGATTTAGCAATATACATGCCATAGGAGCACGACATTCACCCTTCCAACGACTTCTCGCCACAAACCTGCAACAGGCTACTTTTCAGCCAGTTACGTCGTGGATTCTGCGCAGGAAATCAAGCGCAACCATTGCGCGGATGCCGACAGGCCGCGCCGAGGCGCGGTTTTCACGCATCCGGCGTGAGAATCACGCCTCTCCGGGTCTCTTGCCCCCTCCCTCAAAAGCGGAGTTTACCATCACCGGTGTCTCTTACAGCCTCACCATAGGGAGCTTCAGGAAGGGGGGGGGCGGCTCGGGGGGTGGGGGGCTTAGCCTCACCATAGGGAGCTTCAATTATCTGTTTCGCGGGCTTCGCCGCTGCCTCTCCATGAAAACACCGTCCTCCACCGCACGAAGTCTGCCGTGATCCGCTGTGCCGTGGCGGGCGCTTTCAGTGAAACGCGGACAGTCCCGGCGGAGGTTCGGCAGACATCAATTCCATCACCGCCGACGACCGCAAGTGGCTTCTCATCCGTGAAGAAGTCCACCGCATAGACCTTATTGCGGAGTCCTTCGAGGGTCATCTTCCACTCGCGGTCCGAAAAGACAGCCCGAACAATCCGCAGATTTCGGCTGGTGTCGCCCAGCCGAAAGGGCGAATCCACGGAAAAAAAATCTATGCCGCCGTTATGAGAGATGTGCAAGGCGTGTTTCCCCTCGCAGCGAGGAATTGTTATGCAAGCCAACGTTGAGGCCGAGACTTGGCGAACCTCGTAAGGAATCGCTTCGCCATCCCACCTTGCATCCGCGACATCGCTTCCCGCTGGAAGGGCGGGTTCAAGGACGACCGTTGCTCCCCCGGGGAAGCGGAGGTCCAAGAAGAGCTTGTAGGTGCTTGCATCCCTCTCGATGCGAATGTCCAGCAAGCCATTTCCCACGGGGATGCGGTGTACCTCAAGGTAAGGCCAGGTCGGCGGGAGATATGGCGAGAGCTTCACGGAAGCCGCCGGGACATTAACCTCCAGGCCAAGAAGCCCCTCATAGAAGCCGTTCTGGACGGCGATCTCGGAGAACATCTGGTGAGGGGAGCCGTCGTCCAGGCGCTTGCAGTACCGGCCGTGCAGGACCTCGGGCATGGGTCCGAGCGCATCGAGCGTGCGGAGGTGAACCATAGCCAGCCAATTGCGAAAGGCCTCAACGGGCCGGTGATGGCGATAGTCGCCAACGATGACGCCCGCGTTCCAGACGGGCCACACGGACCCGGTCTGGTAGGCTGAAGCGTTGTACCCGGAGTCGGATAACGGCAGGCTGCGCACCCCCCAGTCAGAACGAAAGTCGGAGCCGGACATCCTCTCGAGAACCCGCTCAGCTCTGTCCGCCCGGAAACTCCCCATCCAGATGCCGATGGCCGGATGAGGGACAAGGGACTCAAGCGGACGTCCTTTTCTATCCAGTCCCCAAAGGTACGCTCCGGCTTCTTCGTTCCAGAGCTTTTCTTCAATTGATTGCGACGCCTTTCCGGCGAGGGAAGCGCAGCGAGCCCCCAGGGATTTGTCCCCGACCGCATTGGCGAGGTATTCTATCTCCCGAAGCGCCCGAACCCACATGGCTTCGAGCTGCGTGTCCTTCCAGACGGTGAATGAGCTTTCGGCTGAGCCCCAGTCCTTTGGCTCAATGCGAATCAGCCCGTCCGCAGGGTCAACGACAGACAGGCACCAGTTTAGCGTCTTAACAATCCTTGGCCATTCTTCCCGGATGAACTCCAGGTCGCCCGTCGAGCGATAGTAGTGCCCGTACGCAGCGAGAAAATACACGGGCCCGTCGGTGTGGATGTACGCGTAGGGGGATGCTTCAAGGAAGTCTGGCTGGCATGGAAGACTTTGCGGAATCTCGTGAACGGTCTTGCCGTCCGCTCGCTGAAAGCGCTGGAGAAATTGAAACGCCTCCTTCACGTGTGACGAGAGGCCCGCTCGGTGAAAAGCCCACGAGGACAGCGTCGGCTCATCGAAGAACCACGCATATTCCGGACGCGTTCCTTCTCCCGACGAGCTGTAACCGGAGACCAGTCCATACCCTAAGAACGGGTTTCGGACGCGAAGCTGGTCGAGCGAAACGACGCTCCACGCCATGGCGTCGTTGACCTCCGAATCAGGAGAGACTACCCGAGGGGCCCGGTCGAGAAGAGCGGCGTAGTGCTGAAGGGATTCGTTGAACAGACCCTCAAGCCGGGTGGAGAGCGTCGTGATCGTTGAAACTGCCGAAGGGCCTTTGGGCCAGGAAAGAGCGAAGAGAATGGCCGTGTGGGCGGGCTCCGCCCCCGAGGCGGGCGCCTTCAAGCACAACTCGGCCATCCCATTGGCCAGTGACGAGCCGGAAACGGCGACGGGGGAAGCGACGCGCATCTCCAGACCTCGCCGTTTCTCAAGAATCACAAGCTCTCGACGGTCATCGTCCCAGCGAACGTCTGGCGTTCCCTCGGCGGGCATCAGCATAGGGGCAAGGGAAGGGCAGAAACGAAACCGCACTTCTATGTCGAGTGCAGTGTCAATGTCGAGGAGAATCACGAGGCCCGGCAACTTCCGCGGGACGAACAAGGTCTCCGTCGCAGCGAACCGGTCGCAGACAAGGCGGAGCTGCGCCATGTGAGGGGCGGCGACCTGGTAGCGAGCCAACTCGCCCGCTGACTGAAATGTCTTTCCGTCGTTCTGGGAAAAGAGGAGAGTCAGGCCGTGGAACAGCTTGAAGGGATAAACCCAGGCTTCTAAGCTTCCGCCGACCTCTCCCCATATCCCTGCCTCCTCACCGAGAGCCTCCACATAGCTCGATCGCTGCGCCGGCCGCTCGAGGACAAGGGGACCCCGCTCCAGGGGAAAGCGATTCACGCAATGACCAACAGGACCCGACGAATGCTCACCGGCCAAACTCGACGAGACCGCCGAGACCCACAACAAAAGGGGTAGGCAAAGAGCAAGCGTCTTTTGGCTTCTTGCCTGCCGGGCGCGGAGTCGCCAGAGGTGTGCGCGAGAGTTCTTGCTGACGGTCAACGTTAGTCCTCTGAATTCCGATGCGATAATGTACCAGAAAATGGCCCGCTTGTCTCATTCCGGGTGTGGCTACAGATAAGTGGCAACCTCGCAAGCCCGGCCTTCACGGAAGCCGGGCCATGGAAGCGTGGCCATAACTGGCCGTACCGCCGGCATCCTGCCGGCTGTCTGGGGGGCATCTTGCCCCCCTCTCATTGCGGCGCGCCGCGGTCGAGCGACTGAGCCTGCCAAGGTCCTTCTGAGGGCGGGACGCCCTCAGGACGGCCGCCGAGACGGCGGCGTTACCTCTCGCGAGCCTCCCATTGAGATGCCAACGGCCCACCGAAATGTAGCCACACCCCCCCTTGCCCGAACGCTCAACTTCAGTGTAGACTGCAAGAAGTCGGGGCGCTCCGAGGATTGTTTCCAAAAAACAGAAAGGAAGTTCAGTGCAAAGGAGCGACCAAAGCCGTTCAGCAAACGCGCATCCTGGATTGGTGCTCGTTGTTCTTGCCATTTTCGCTTTCGCAAGCAGTGGCTGCGGAGAAGGTGAATCATCCCAGGATAAGAGCGAGGCTCGCGAGAAGGAAGACTTGATTGTCTTCATCGCCAGAGAGAAACCGACTCTCTATCGCCTGGTCGGGACAAAGCCCCTCCCCTGGGGCACGGCGAGTTTCAACAACCCCGCGTCCATCGTCGCTGACCCGAAGAAGTGGTGCTTCTTCGTCCTCGACCGGCCGAGGTACATTTATCAGCCCATCAAGGTCTGGCGCGTCGAGGCAGACGCGAAAGCGTCTGTCATTTTCGAGGGCCAGCGCGGCAAGGACGGAAGGCCCTTCGCCTGGCTGCTCGGTTTGATGCTTGACAAGGACGGAAAGTTGGTCATTGCCGACGGAACATCGGGCCTGTGGCGCCTGGATAATGACGGCAAGGTACAACAATTGTTCGAGGGGGCGAGTCCCTTCCGCGAGATGTCGGCTGAGGAGAGGCTTCTGCTCTTCGCCGTGGACAAATGGACGGACGACACCCTCGTCGTTGCCGACCCGGATAAATATGTCAAGGGCGTCAGCGGCACTGGCGGCTTGTTCCTTTTTGGCCCCGACGGTAAGCGGGAGGTGCTTGCGGCGTTTGGCGACCGGATGAAGCCTGTGGACGTGGCGGTTCTCCGGCAGGTTGCGAAGTCGCCCGCGCCCGCAGTCGCGAAACGGGGTTTGGGGGACGTCGTCGGTGTGTACCGTGCCGGACGTATCACGAAGATATCCAGCGTCTCGTACGAGCGCCAGTCGCAGTCGCCCTACGACGCCGGCTCGCCCCTCTACGGTTTGGGACGGAAGTGGGAGGAGCAGCCGCAGGATGTCGCTACCTCGCGGCTGAGGGCGCTCTTCGAGGGCGCCAGATGGGAAATCAATCAAGACGGGACATTCCTGTTCAGTCCGCCCGGTGTTGACCCGCAAAATCGGACGCACCCACTGGCTCTTAAGGGTAGCGCGAACGCAGACGATGGAACGGTTCTCGCCCACGGGCGCTATAGCCCCCAAGGCAGCTTCGACCTCAAGAGCGCGTCCCTTGACGCCACGATGCAGTCCGCGAGGAAGGGTGAGATGGTCGTGTCCGTGGAAGTGAACGTGTCCGGGGATGATGAAAGACTGAAAGCCCACTTCGAGCAGGCTCTTCGCATCGAAGCGCCGAATAAGCGGTAGCCTCCACGGCCAGGGGCTGGGGTGACTCCCCTGCCTTGCCGAGGACAGATTAGAGTGTCGGCGTAGCGCTGGCGTCCTCGCTTGCATTGCCCCGCTCTGGCGGGGAGGGATTGGAGATTTCCGGCTTTCGGGCTTCACCTCCTGCGGCATTTCTGCTATCTTCTCTCTCGTAAAAATTCACGGGCAGCCTCGGGTCTGTGGGTCGCGCAGGCAATAGTCTCCGGCTCACAGCCCCTGCGGTGGAACTTGTTCAACGATGCCGTCCAAGGGAAAAGTTCTCCTCATCAATCCGAATCGCATGAAACCCCCGGTTACCCCGGTGGCTCTCGATCATCTCGACCAATCGCTCCGCGCGGCTGGGTTTCAGGTCGAACTCCTTGACTTAGCGTTTTCCACGGAGGTCGCCGCCGACGTTAGGCGCGCTGTGCGGCGTCGCCCTCTCCTTGTGGGGATGACCGTCCGCAATGTGGATGATTCTTATTTAGCAAGCATGGACTTCTGCCTGAAGGACACAAAGAGGATTGTCAACCTCGTGAAATCCGAGACGGATGCTCCCATTGTTCTGGGCGGGGTCGGATATTCCATTTTCCCGGTTGCAGCCGCGAAGTACTGCGGCGTGGACATGGCTATCCAGGGCGAGGGCGAGATTCCCTTCGTTCTTCTGGCAGAAAGAATCCGAAACCGCGAGAACTGGGGCGGTCTCCCGGGGCTGGTGTATCGCTGCGACGGACTGTACGTGGCGAATCCGCCTTACCGGCACGATCTCTCGAAGACGTCTCTGTGGGAAAGGCGGCTCGTTGACAACCGCCGCTATCTTCGCGAAGGCGGAATGGTCGGTTTTGAGACGAAAAGAGGGTGCTTGGGGAGTTGCACGTATTGTGCCGACCCCGTCGCCAGGGGAAGAACCGTCGTCGTCAAACCGCCGAAGGACATTGTCCGCGAACTGAAAGGATTGCTTGCCGAAGGAATAGACCATTTCCACACCTGCGATAGCGAGTTCAATATGCCGGCATGGCATGCGGAAGAGGTCTGCCGCGAGATGATTCGGGCAGGGATATCGAATAGGGCGCGCTGGTACGCCTATGCTGTCCCGGTCCCCTTCCCAGAAAACCTCGCCCGGCTGATGAAGAAAGCGGGTTGCGTGGGAATTGATTTCGGCGTGGACCACGTGGACCCGCGGATTCTCCGGACCCTCGGTCGAGTCCACACGGAATCGGATGTCCTGAACACGGCCCGCCTCTGCCACAAGTATGGCTTTCCCTTCATGTTCGACCTGATTATTGGGGCGCCCGGAGAGGACAGGGCGACGGTTCGCGAGGTGATTGAGGCGATGAAACGGGCAAACCCATCTCGCGTAGGCCTGAGCATCGGGGTCAGAGTCTATCCGCGCACTGCTTTTGTCCGGCACATCATGGGGGAGGGAATCACGCCGTCCAATCCGAATCTCAGGGGAGCCGTGGAGGACAATCCCGACCTCTTGAAGCCGATTTTCTACCTCTCCGCGAAACTCGGCGAGAAGCCGCAAGAATACATTCGCGAACTGGTCGCCGGCGACCCCCGGTTTCTCATCGGCGAGACCGGCGACGCGGCGGAAAACTACAACTACAACGACAACTCCGCCCTGGTTCAAGCAATAAAAGCTGGCTACCGTGGCGCCTTCTGGGACATCATGCGGAGGGTCGAGGAAGGCATCGCCCCTTGACGTCCCCACGTAGCGCAGGCCCGCCCTGCGGGCCTGCAATAACGGCTCCCTTGTAGCGCAGGCGTCCCCGCCTGCAATCCGACTTGTTTGAAGAAAGACTGACTTACCCGGAAAGGAGAAGATGCGCGAAATGATTATGCCCGATGAACTGTTAGGGGCTTCTTTTCAATGTGAGTGCGGCAGGACGCATACCGTTCCCGTGAGAAAAATCGTGCTGGAAGAAGGCGCTTATTTACGCCTGCCAGAGGTTCTCGAAGAACTCTCCCTTCCCCGGGAGCTATGTCTCATCGCGGACGACAACACGTACGGTGTTCTCGGAAGCCGTTTACTCCGACTCCTTTCCGGCAAAGACTATCGGGTGCGGGAGGTCGTCCTGCCTTCGCCGCCAGGTGGAACGGTGAAAGCAGACCAGCCGACCACAGACAAACTCCAGTCGGAACTCCCGTCGGTCCCCCTGCTGGTCGCTATCGGGTCCGGTACGATAAACGACTTGACGAAGCTTGCCGCCTTCCGGCGGAACATCCCCTACGTGGTCGTTTGCACGGCTCCCTCCATGAACGGCTACACCTCCTCCATCGTCGCCCTCACCACCGAAGGATTGAAAACCACCTCTGAAGCTCGCCCACCAGTCGCGGTCGTCGCGGACCTCGATGTTCTTGTCGAGGCGCCTATGGAAATGATCACCGCGGGCCTGGGCGATATTGTCTCGAAGCCAGTCAGCACCGCCGACTGGAAACTCGCTCAGATTGTGTCCGGCGAGTACTTCTGTTCTCGGCCGATTGAACTGGTCACTCGCTTTGAACCGCTGTTCATGGGAAACCCGCAAGGGATTCAGCGGCGTCAGCCCGAGGCGATTCGCGCCTTGACCGAAGCGCTGCTCTACTCCGGAATCTCGATGGTGATCGCAGGGAGCTCCTCTCCGGCTTCGGGCGGCGAGCATCTCATCTCCCACACCCTCGACATGCAGGCGGACCTCGCCGGGCGAAAGCACGACCTCCACGGACGGCAGGTCGGCGTCACAACCCTTTTCGCGGCGGCGCTGTACGAGCGAGTTCTGAGAGAGGATGTACCGTCTTTTGATCTGGACGCGATTGTCGGCCGAGCGACGGGAAGTCGGCAGCTGGATGACAGCCTCGATAGCTACTGGGGGCGGCTGGCGGAGGTTGTCCGCAAGGAACTATCGTTCAAGGCTTCGGGGCGGGAGGAATCGCGGAACCGCCTCGCGACTATCAGGGAACAGTGGGGTCGCATCGCCGCCGAAATTCGGGGTTTCTTAAGGCCCTGGTCTCAGATTCGGGACGTGCTCCGGCAAGCCGGCGCCGCGACACAGATACGCGACATTGGTGTGTCGGTCGAGCAGTTCCGCGAGGCTGTTCTTCATGCCCGCGAGATGCGCCGGCGTTACACCGTTCTTGACCTATCACACGAGTTCCGCTTGCTCGAGAAGCACGTTGACGGGATTCTCGGAGAGACCGGCCTTGCTGCCGAATAGCGCGGGTTCGGTAGAGAACAAAGCTTCCTGGGGAATTCGGCTCGACGGGCGTGAGGTGTCACTCGAGCACAAACGCCTTCCCGCACCCCCCGCACCGCACTTCGTCTCCCTTTCGAGCCGTGTCGGAGAGATACACCGGCTGATAGCACCGGGGGCATTTTGCTCGACGGGTGAGACCCGCCTTTGCCCTCCGGGCTGCCGTCTCCGCGCGAAGGCGCTCGCGCTCGAGGTTCACAAGCTCCTGTAATTTCCCTTGATGGAGAACGTCGTCGTAAGCCCGAATCTCGTCCGTCCGAATACTCCACGACGCAACCCGGTCCGGGCTACAGGAGGCGGCTGCGAGCATAAGAACGGTAATGGCAATCAGCGCTCTAATTTTTCTCATCTTGCGTGCTCCTTCATCCGCAAGAAGTCTATCGGAGGAGTCCTATTCCGTCAACGTTCTGCGAGGGTCCCACGGAAGGAGACTGCACGGTCGCCCCTTCAGGGAGGTTTCGCTTCTTTCCGACACAAAAGGAATTGAAGCCCGGCGTCGGCTGTGGTATAGAGGAGTAGTTCAATCTCTGGCAAGGGAGCCGGCAGGACGCCGCGCGATTGCGGATCGCGGATTGGAGTTCCGACAGAACGGTGAGGATGACTCTGTGTATCCTGTTATCCTGTCCGCTCTTGTCCTGTCGGCTTTTCAAATCGAATCGTTCATGTGAGGTGATTTGCAATGAGCTTGATGCGAGGAATGCGCAAGAACATCAAAGGCATATACTGGGTCGTCACCGTAATGGTGGTGGCCTCGTTCGTGCTTTGGGGAACCAGGAGCGGTTTCGAGGCGGGTCTAAGATACGCCGGAAGAGTCTTCGGCAAGAAGGTGTCGGTCAAGGAGTTCAGCCGCCAGTACCGGGCTGCGCATCAACTTGCCCAGCAACTGGAAGCCCAGGGCAGGGGCACCCTCACGCCTGAGGATATTGATAATCTTGCATGGCAGCGGGTGATTGAGCTGCGCGAGGCAGATCGCGTCGGAATCACCATTCCCAAACGAGAAGTCGAGGAGCGCATCAGCCTCATGTTCTCCCCGGGCGGCACGTTTGACGAATCCCTGTACCGCGATTTTCTTTACGCTCGCAATCTTCGAGAAGACGATTACGTGGCGTCCCTGCGCGACGACATGAAAATCGGGGAACTCGAGCGCCTTGTCCGCGGCTCGGTCGTCGTGAGTCCCTATGAAGCAAGGGAGAAGTTCGACTACGAAAACGAGCAGCGGAAGATTAGCTTCCACATGGTGGAGTTTGCCCCTCTCTTGCCTGCATTCGAGGTCACCGACGCTGGCGAGGCGTACTACCAGTCTCACAGAGGGGAGTTCCGGGAGCCAGAAAAGGTCGCCGTTCAGTATGTGATGGTTGAGACGGCGCCTCTCGCAGAAGGATTGACCCTCACGGAAGAAGAACTGAAAGAGGACTACGAGAAAAACAAAGAAACTTACAAGGCCGCCGATGGGAACGCGGCTCCATTCGAGGACGTCCGCCCCCAGATCGAACGACTGTTGAAGGAACAGAGAGCCGACCAAATGGCCCGCCAAAAAGCGGAGGAGCTTTTCACTTTCTCCGACCCCGCCCAGATGAAGCCTGTCGCTCAGGCGAATGGGCTGGTTTTTCGTGAAACTGGGTTGATTCCCGAGGAGGGCGAGGTTGCGGAGGACATCGCCCGCGAGTCGGAGTTCCACAAGGCCGTCTTCAACACCGGGATCGGCGAGGTCAGCGGCATCATCAAAACCAGCAGCGGCTATTGCGTCCTCAGTCCCCTGCGCATGGTCCCGGAACGAATTCCTTCCTTCGAGGAAGTCCGGGAAAAGGCCGCCGAGAAGCAGCGAGCGCAACAACTGAAAGAGGCGGCGACTCGAGCGGGCGTTCCTCCTGAAGACGTGGAGAGCTTCGTCCAGGAGCATTCGGTTGTTCCGCCCGACATTGACGTCACGGAAGCCGACGCGCGGCGGTATTACGAGAGCCGCCAGACCGAATTCCTCAAGCCCAAGAGGACCAAGGTGCAGTACCTTGTCGTCGAGAAAAAGCCTTTTGAAAGTGAGGTCAAAGTCACGGAGAGGGAGATAAAAACCGAGTACGAGAAGAACGACTGGAAATACAAAGACAAGGATGCGAAGCTGAAACCTCTTGACGAGGTCAGGAGCGACATCGAAAAGGCCTTGAAGGAACAAAAGGTGGACAAGAAGGCCAGAGAGCTCGCCGATGAGGTTTTCGTTGTCTCGCGCCCCCAGAGGTTGAAAGAGTATGGCGAGAAAGACGGTCTGGAACTCCGCGAAAGTCGCCTTTTTGCCCAGGGCGAGGTGATTGACGACTACGTGGGTGAATCACCTATTTTTGCCAGCTATGCCTTCCAGACAGGCCTTGGCGAGATTAGCCCGATGTTCCGCATTGATAAAGGGTATGGCATCCTCTCGCCTGTTCAGGTTGTCGAGGAGCGGATTGCGGATTTCGAGGAAGTCGCGGAGGAGGCCGCTGAAAAAGCGAAAACGTTCAAGGCCGAAATGCTCGCCAGTCGCGTTGCGCGCGAGGTTCGCACCCAGCTCAACGAGAAAATGACCCCGGCGAAGATGGATTTTCAGACCGCCTGCAAGGAACTCGGACTGGAGATCAAGGAGAGCGGTTATTTCAAACGCGACGACCAGACCGTTGAGGGCGTCGGGTCCGTACCTGGACTGGCCGCTGCTGCGTTCAGAAGCGAGGTGGGCACGGTGAACTTCCCCAGGAGGTCAGACAAGGGCTATTTCTCCTTCGCCGTCACGGAGATTAAGAAGCCCACGGACGAAGAGTTCGCTAAGGAAAAGGACAAATACTACGACCAACTCCTTCGGGAGAAGGGGTTCGAGGCTTCTCGGGAATGGCTTACCGCCCTGATGGAAGAGGCCAGCGTGAGGAAGAATTACGGTCGCCCGGCCGCCGAGAAACCTTCCGCAGCCGCGCCTGCGAAAGGCGCACAGCCCCGTACATCGCCCGGGGCTCGTCCCGGCAGCACCCCATCCCCGGGGCGCCCACAGCAATAGGCTTGCATCCCGAGTCCGGAGGAATGCGGGGTGGTGGTTCGATGAGAACGGGCCCGGAACCGATTGCGGGCAATAGAGCAACAGGATTCACCACGAAGAGCGCGCCTGCCCGCGCTCGCGCACAGGCGTCTGACCCGGGCCAGTGGACCTTGCGCGCTTCGGGCGCGCGTCGGCCCGAGCGGCCAGGGAAGGACACGAAAGGTCGAAAAGGCATCAGCCAGGCGCCATTTTTTGCAAGTTTTCGGCGACCGCGGTGAATCCGACCGTCCCGTATTACGTCAATATTCTTGCGATTCAGACCGGACCCTCGTTCCCAACATGAAAGGATATGCGCCGTGAAACGCCGCCTCGTACCCTCCTTCTGCCTTGTCGCCTTTGTCAGTCTCATCCCTTCTCCACCCGCCGTCGGCGAGGCGGCGCCGCCGCTTCTTCGCAGACCCGCTGGCGTCGCCTATGACAAGACCGGACGCCTCATCGTCAGCGACACCGGGAACAACAGGCTACTCGTCTTCCAGGGCGAAAAGCTCGTCTCCGAGATTGGCAAGGAGGGCAATGGCCCGGGCGAGTTCCGCGAGCCGCGAGGGATTACACTCGATTCTCAGGAGCGCGTCATCGTCTGCGACTCCGGGAACGGGCGCATCCAGATACTCGATAGAGAGTTCAAGCCGGTCGGCCTGTTCGGGAGGCCCTCTTCGGACGACGACAAGTCCCCCGGCACCTTTGCCAGACCTTCCGGAGTAGCAACGGATGACCGCGACAACATCATCGTCGCCGACACCTGGAATCACCGCCTTCAGATTTTCGACCAGGACGGCAAGTTCCTGGCTTTGTTTGACAACACAGGCAAGCAGAACACCGACCTCGAGGGCTTCAACGAACCGGGGGGCGTGTTCTGCGACGGGAAGGGCGGCTTGTATGTCGCCAACGGGTGGAATTCTCGCTGCGACGTGTACGATTACGACTCCGCGGCGGTGACCCTGAGACATCGTGGAAAGGAGAAGGGCCAGATTTGGGGGTTCTGGGTTTGTTGTGACGTCGCGGTCAACTCCGCTGGCGAGGTCGTTGCCCTCGACACAAACGATGGCGCCGTCTGCGTTTACCCGCCGGACTTCGAGAAGAATAACCAGACGCCCTTAAGACGCTTCACCGGAGGTCCTTTTGGCCATCTTCGGGAGCCCCGCGCCGTGGCTGTCGGCCCGGGCGACGAAGTCGCCGTTTGCGACACGAACAATGACCGCGTTCTGATTCTCAACAAAGACTTCATCTTTGCGGCTCGGCCGGAAGTTCTGTCAATGTCCCCCACGGGTCTGACTATCTCATGGAAAACATTGGTCCCGACACGCAGCACTCTCATGCTTCGGGAGGGAAACTCTCCCGGCGAGGGCGAGGGGGTGGAAAACGCGTGGCTGCACAGGGACAGGGTGCGAGTCATCACGGAAGGGACTGCCCCAAGAAACCATCACATTGTATCCCTAACGAACCTCAAGCCCTCCACACGCTATTGGTACAAAGCTCACATGCCCGCCTTGAGGCAGATACCTGTATCCGGTTTCAGCCAGGAATATGCCGCGGTCACCTCCGCAGACCCCGCCACCAAACAGCTCATCCGCCTTCCCATGGCGGTCGTCGTTTTTCCCAACGTCGTCAACCTTGACACCTATAAGGCCGACAGTGCTCTCCCGGAACCAGCCGAC
>JAUYEE010000032.1 GCA_030691545.1 bacterium
GCGCCCACCCCATGCACCGCCTCGAGGAACTCCTCCCCGATAACTGGAAGGCCGCTCAAACCGCCAGCCAGAATATCCCTGCCTGATTCCCCACCGTCAACATCTATGCCAAGGTCCCCCTGTGCCTACCGGACGGATACGGCCGCCCGTCTGACCGCACGATTCTCCCGCGGATATACGTCTTCCCCAACCTCATCTCGAATGCTGGTATCGGAGCATTTTCGACTACTTGCTGCCAACTCTCACCCTGGAGTAAGGAGACGTCCCCTTCAGGGTCCACCAGCTTCTGTTGTGCCCGGATCAACCAGAGTCCTTTCTCCACGTTCGCAAACTTGAATCTCCCTTCCGAATCGCAGCTTGCTGTTTTCGTGGCATTGAACGTTAAATCCGAAGGCCCTGCACTGTAAACGTACCCCAATTCGACTTGGGCGAGGCTCGCCGGTTCACCGGAAGGACTCAGAACGACGCCAGACACGCTGACGCCCTGCGGCTCAGGCTCCGGGACTCTTAGATGTACATCGAGGGGGCACTTGCCCTCCAGTATGGCAATGTAGGACTTCCGTTGCGGGTAGTCTAAGGGGTCAGAATCAACTTGCTTCGAAAGCTCGCATTGGAATAGCTCAGACCCTCGCTCCGGCCCCCATTCTCCGCTGAGCCCAAAGAATATCTCAGGCTGCCTTTCAACTATCGCGAAAACCGGAAGGGGGGCAGTCCGATAGCGCCCGTCATCATCCGCCAGGCAGATGATCTCTGATCCGGGCACCTTCTTATACCAGACCTCCGAATGGATCGTGACTTTCGCCCCTGGCGCCGGCTGGCCAGATGATTGGTAGACCGTCCCGTACAGTGCCGCGTGGGGGCAAAGTTCGAGCACTATGTCAATGTCCGATGGCGTGATCTCCCCTTCTTCGGAGACGCGGACGGGATAGTTGGCGTAGTACGGTATCGGGCTGAACCCCTGTGCTTCCGCTCCGAGCTGCCAGCGTCCCGATACGAGCTTCAGGGTGAATTTCCCTTGTGCCCCCGAAGTAGTCGTTTGAGTCAAAGCATCCCGAAACAGCCGTACAGAATCCTCGCGTCCTTTGATCTCGGCCGGTTTCGCCAGAACCTCTGCGCCCGGGAGCGGCTCTTGGGTGGCCCCGTTCCTGGTCGTGCCTTCGACATTCCAGAGAGGCTCCAGGTGAACGTCAACCTCAAAGCCTCCTCCATCGAGAGGGACGGGCGCCTCCTGGATTCCCATCCAGTCTTCCGCCCTGGCGATAAGATAGAAGCTCTGCGCTGCCGGCAGCTCATCAAATGAGAAATATCCTTCCCTGTCCGTGACGGTCTCCTTCTCCCACGAGGAGGAAATCCGACAGTTTGGGCAGATAGTCACCGGTATTGCTGCGGCAGGGTGCTCCTCGCCGAGTCCATAATACGCATGGCCAAAGACGGCGCCCTCGCGCTCCATGAGAACCAGGATCGGGGAGGTCTTTCCGTCGCCGGGCCGAGCCAGGAGATAGGGGTCAAGCTGGTAGTACTCCTCTGCCTCTGCTTTGACCCAATAGACTGCGGGCTCCACCAACGGAAATGAGAATTCGCCGTTCTCGGACGAGACCGCCTCGAACGATTGGAGAGGCTGCCCCCACTCCGAATAGACCTGGGCCGTCACTCTCGCGCCAGAAATCACGGGACCATCCCTGAGCCGCACAGTTCCCGCCACGTCACCTTCTTTCGGCTCCGGCCCCTGCCATTTTCGCCGCCCCAGCAACCAGGCCACCGCATCGTGCACCAATGACTTCAGCTCTTTGTCGGCCATCAGGGGGCCCACTGGGGAAAGGGGGAAATTCCAATGTATCACCGCGCCGTCTCCGAGAGTGACGAGGCGAACCGCGGGCAATTGTGGCCGCCGAAAGCAGAGAAGAGGGAGAGCCTCGTCCTGCGTCGCGTGCAGGACCCTTCCCTCCGCCCCCGTCCATTCGAGCCACTGTCCGCGTTCAAGCCCGGGCACAGTCGGGTGGGAGATGAGAACCCTTGTGGACTGCGGTTCAAGTTTGGGGAAAGACTGGAGCGCCAGCATCGTGGAGCGGCTCGGCCGCAGTCGAAGCAACTCTTGGACTTCTTCAGACGGCTTTCCGTCTTCGGGGGAGGGAAGAATCAGCCATCCGCCTGAGACGAGATATTCTTTAAGTGCAGCGGCTTGCGAATCGCTGAGGTCCCCGTCCGCCGCGACTATCGCGTTGAGCCTCGACGAAACCTCGGAGAGCTTCCACGCACCATCTTTCATGTCGGCAGGAAGTGCCGAAGCTTTTCCCTCAGTGTCGCCAGTTGCCTGAACAGCCACAAACCCGCACTCAAAACCCCACTCCTTCATCCACGACAGAATCTGCCTGGAGTAATTCATCGCCCGCTCCGTCATCCCCGGCCAAACCAGTACACCAAACGAGGTGCGAGCTTGTTCTGCGGTTTCGGCCGTCTGCGAGCCGGGAAGCGGAATGGGCTTTTCATCGCGTTTCGCTTCACTGTCCGGGGATATCCTGGTGGGCTTCTCAACAGTCGGCGAGGAAGGGCCGCGAAACAACAGGAAAACGACAACGCAAATGAGACCCGCCGCCACTGCAATGACGACCGCCAACAACCCCTTTCTCTTCGTGTTCATGCTTCCCCCTCCTGTATCCGCGATCAGACAGCCCTATCGCCCGAGGAAACGCGTTAATGCTTCAAACTTTTTGCCGTCGGATGGGCCTTTAGCGAGAAGGTTCGACCATGCCTGAGACAATCCCCCCAAGGATGGTGGCTGGGCCGGGATTCGCGCACTCGCAATAACTATAAGCTTGACTCAAACACCCGAGCCCACTTAATCGCCCCGGCGTTTTCTCCCGTCGTGCACTCGGTCACCGCGTGGGCGCCTGAAAGAACAAATGTCCTACCGGACCTTTTCGTCGAACTTGCGGAAGGGGGTGGTGTCGTCGTAACCGTTGACGATGTTGCGGGGAAACCACTTGTTGGTGTCCATGTACGTCTCCACATGGCCGTCGAGGTACCAGACGTGGTAAACGTTCCCGTGAGCATAGGGGCCATAAGGGCGGGTCACGATGTCGGATATCATGGCGAGATTGCTGTCGCGGCTAATGTCCACGGGACGGCCGAGGTCCTCCTCGAGGTTGTCGCGATAATCGTAGCCAATGTTGACGATGCCGCTTGTTCCCCAGTTTTGCATACCAAGCGGGTTCGGGGGACCGTAGGTGAACCAGGCGGAGGTGGTCCCGGAGGACTCGGCTCGGGCGGCCGTCGCGCGGGTGAGAGAGGGGCAGTAGAAAACATGCTCGTCGCTGGTGGGTTTCTGCAGGAAGCCGGCCAGGATAAGGTAACCGAGGTTTACGGGCTGGTAACGGCCGGTAATCGAGGATCGGTTCCAGATGTCGTGGCCGTAAACGTAGTCCCCGGGCGGAATGTGGCCGTCAAAGTTCGCCTGGTACTCGTAGATGGCGGTTCCCATCTGGCGGAGGTTGCTCATGCATTTGGCTCGGCGGGCTTTTTCTTTTGCAGTCTGAAGGATGGGAATCAGCATGGCGGCCAAAATAGCGATAATGGCGATGACAACAAGGAGCTCAATCAGCGTAAACCCGCTCCTCCGTGGTGAAAAGTGACTTTGCCTTTTCATCGTAAGTTCCTCCCTCACATACGGATACCGGCGGCAATGCCGCGTTCTCATTAGAAGAGGAGTCAGTTAGGAAGTATAAACCTCACACTACAATGTCTTTTTACCACAAAAACCGCGCGCGTTCAAGAAGGTTTCGCTCAATTTCGCGTGGCTTCAGTTATGGGCCGCGGCGAGGTACAGGATGGGGTCTGCTGAGGCGAAGATGGAACCGCAGATGAACGCAGATGGATGGCGATGACGATCTTGGGGGTCTCTCGGCGAGGTCCGGAGCGTGGGGGCCGTCTTGCACTGTCCAGCCGAAAGTGAGGGTCGCTCAATTTCTTGCGCGCGACACGCGGCTTTCGTGCGGAGTGCGAAGAACGGGGACATTTTTCCGAATTTCGCGTAAAATGCCGTCGTCTTTTTCGCAAGATAGGAGGACTGCGGTAAATGATTCACGGCGTCGGCATTGACATCGTCGAGGTGGAAAGAGTCCGCAAAGCGATCGAGAAATACGGCGAGCGGTTCACCCAAAGGGTCTTCACTCCGGACGAGATCGCTCATTGCGAAGGTAAGCACGATACATACCTGCGGTACGCAGCGAGGTTCGCGGCGAAGGAGGCGGCGTTCAAATCCCTGCGAGGTCGCTGGCGAAAAGGCATGCGCTGGCTCGATTTTGAGACGGTAGGCGAGGAGTTCCGACCGCCGACGATACGGTTGACCGGCGCCGCCGCGATGGCACAGCAAGAGGCATCCGTCACGGCTCTCCACGTTTCAATTTCGCACGATCGCCAGTACGCCGTTGCTGTTGTTGTCGCGGAGAAGGAAGACCCGCCCAAACCCGCTCAGTAGAAAAGCTCATTCTCGGCGACGGTCTTCTCGGGCACAGTTGTCCCGGAGAGAACCACGCAATTTGACAGGCGACAATGTCGGCCGATAATGCTTCCGCGCGCGATGTAAACGTTCGGGCCGATGCGCGACCCATAGAGCACCGTGCAGCCCTCCTCAATGAGCACCGGAGGCTCGATCTCCACGCCGGGGATGTCCGGCGCGGGGGCAGGGTCTGTTTCTCTCAGCATCTCCAGGTTGATGGAAAGAAGGTCCTCCGGCTTGGTGATTGTCCTTCTCGAGTTCGTGACCGTGTAGCCGAGTTTGCCGCCGTCGTCAACGAGCATCTGGATGGCGTCCTGCAACTCGTACTCGCCTCGCTGCGACGGTCTCACCCGCGGTAGGTATTCGAGGAGCCTCAGCGTGAAGATGTAGAGGGGGATGGATGCGAGGTCCGTCTGGATTTCCTCGAGCTGCGGCTTCTCGACGATTCGAGCAATCCTTCCCTGCTCAAGGTACACGGCAGCGCTTTTGCCGGCGATTTCCTCCTTCTTCATCTTCAGCAGACACATCGTGCCGTCAAAATCCGCGTCCCGATGCGCGCGATAAAGGTCGGAAATCGTATCGCTTTCGTAAATGTTGTCGCACGCCGTCAGAAGGAAATCCGACTCGATGCCAGATTGTTCCACGACCTTCTTGAGAGCATCCGCCATGCCCAATGGTTCCGGCTGAAGGACGAATTCGATCTTCGATCCGCCGGGAGGAGCATCCCGCAAAAAGCAGGCGATGTCCTGGTCAGGGCTTCGCACGACGACAACAAACCGCCGGATGGGTGTCTCGTCGTGAATTTGCTCGATAGTTTTAGCGGTGATGGGGACGCCGAGGATCGGCAACATCGCCTTTGAGATTCTCAGCGATACGCCGCCGAGCCTTTTACCCACTCCGCCAGCCAATATGACAGCGATCATGCGCATTTCCTCAACGGATACCGTGCTTGTGGTCGGTCAGTCACCCTTTCCCGATCCGGCGCCGAAGCAATCGCAATCATACAATTCGCCCGTGCAGTTGACAACCGCTGTTGTCCCCGGCGTTGTGGAAAGATCGGTGAATCGCGCGGCGGACGCAAGGTCCATTTCGATTGACCTTAGGTGGGAACCGACTCGCGGCCTTTATCTATCTCTCGATTTCAGCTCTCTCCCGTACAGGGACACCTCCGCCCATCAGGAAATCCAGTGGAACTCGCGGCAGGTGTTCGTCAAGGCCACGTGCTCGTTCCGGAATCGAGGTTCTCTGAAAGCTCACCACAGGGGGTCAGGGATCAGGGGCCGGGGGTCAGGGGACGGGAGGGGTCACTCCTTCGGCCTGTCGCGGAGTAGCGCCACCGAGTAAGCGGCGATGGCTTCTTCCTTTCCGAGGGAACCGGTTCCCTCGGGCGACTTCCCCTTGACGCTCACGCAGTCCATGGAAATGCCAGCGGCGGCGGCGATAGCGCGCCTCATCTGGTCAAAAAAGGGGCTGAGGCGCGGCTTCTGGGCTACGATCACGGAATCAATGTTCTCGATTTCTTTGCCGTTCTGCCGAACAAGCTGAACGACCTCGCGGAGAAAGCCGATGCTCGGCGCATCCCTGTAAGCCTCGTTGTCGCTGGGAAAAAGGAGTCCGATGTCTCCCGCCCCGGCGGCGCCAAGGAGGGCATCGCAAACGGAATGGATGAGGACGTCGGCATCGGAATGCCCGAGGAGGCCTTTGTCGTGCGGAATTTGTACCCCGCCGAGCATCAGTTTGCGCCCGGTCGCCAAGGGATGGATGTCGTACCCGATCCCGATTCTCAACGCGCTATTCCTTTGCCTCTTTGATCTCGGCGAAAATCATTCTGCCGGCGGGTTTCTGGAGGACGCTGGTCACGGCAACATCGAGCTTTTGCCCGATCTTGTCT
Source organism: bacterium (assembly GCA_030691545.1). Classification (GTDB taxonomy): domain Bacteria; phylum Auribacterota; class JABMQX01; order JABMQX01; family JABMQX01; genus JAUYEE01. Next base: position 6,387 of record JAUYEE010000032.1, read on the forward strand.
TTGGCGTCGTTGACGACGACCATGGTCCCGTCGTCCAGGTAAGCGACGCCCTGGAGAGGTTCCTTCCCCTCGCGGACAATGCGAACCGACATCATCTCTCCCGGCAGGATAACCGGCTTGAGGGCATTGGCAAGGTCATTGATGTTGAGAACGTGCACCTGCTGGAGCTCCGCGAGCTTGTTGAGGTTGTAATCGTTGGTGAAGATTTTCGCGTTCAGGCTCTTGGCGAGTTTCACTAACTTCGCGTCCACATCGCGGATTTTGGGGAAATCGTCCTCGCTAATCACCACGTCAATATTGGGGTCCTTCTGGATGCGGTTGAGCATGTCGAGTCCTCTGCGGCCGCGGGCCCGTTTCAGGTGGTCGGAGGAATCGGCGATACCCTGGAGTTCCTTCAGGACGAATCGTGGGATAATCAGATTCCCCTCCACAAAACCCGTGGCGCCGATGTCGGCGAGCCTCCCGTCAATGATGACGCTGGTGTCCACGATGATTCGGTAGGGGCCTTTCGCGCCGGAGGAGGCGCGGTCTTCGGGAGAAAACAGGCTGAACTGGCTTGCCCCGCGGTTGGCCACAATGATGCCAAAATACGTGAACAGGATCAACGAAATGCCCCAGGCCCAGTTCACATACCTGTCGGCGATCTTCTCGGCTTCCGGGGAGTCCCTGCCGACAACGCTTTCGGTCAATCCCCCAACGATTGCCCGGACAAGGAAGGACATAATGACGCCAATGACCAGGCCTATCATCAGCACCGAGAACGCCTTGAGAGAGAACTTCTCGGCTCCAATCTGTAGCCCGAAAAGCGCCACAGCCATGAGGATCCCCACGATAATGCTCGTGTTGGGACTCAACCCCGTCAAAGCGAGGATCAGTGTCCCGACAGCAGCCATGACCAGAGCAATCGAGCCCCGAATAAGATACTTTTTCATGCTTGGGTCTCCTTTTTGGTAACTATGAAAATAGCCGCGGGCTCGAAACCGCGGTGTCGCCTGCCACGGCCCCCGGGCAGGCCGTCTTCCCTGCTGCCAGGGAAACTCATTAGACGACGCATTGCGCAAAAAGCGGGGCCGTGACGAAAAACCGAACAACCAACAACGCCAGGGCTTAGGCGCCCTCGCGCATTCATTTTACCACAAAGACAAAACGTCGAGACTGCAAATTCTTGTCCTTATCCGGGGAACAAGGCCGAATCCCGCCTTCGGCGGGACCGCACCCTGACTCCCGATCCCCGTCCTAAAAACCCGCATCTTCGCCTGCCCGCCTGCCCGCGTTCGCGCACAAGTCTGGCAGTCGCCTCAAGGGACCGTGCGCGCTTGCGGCCAGCCTCCCGGGGGAACGGCCAGGGCGTCCGCGCACAGGTCCGGGAACCGGCCCACCACACCGTGCGCGCCGCCCACTCGCGTCCACGCGAGCGGCCAGGGAATGAAGCTGAATTGCACCACTATGCGCAGCAGAGGAAAATCTGACAGGATTAACAGGATTTTCAGGATTATCCTGTGTATCCTGTTATCCTGTCTAAATCTTCGTTTCTTTTCGGCCACGTCTGCCGCCCGTAAGCGAGGGGGTTGCCTCAGGGCGTTTTTCTCGCTTGCTTCCCGGACTGGTCTCCCCTTGGTCGTTCGGGCCGACGCCGTCCAGAAGCGCGCCTGGCGCCGTGGCACCACTGAGCCCGCTACCGCGCCTGTGCGCGAACGCGGGCAGGCGGAGTCCTTATCGAACCCAAACACGGGGCTCCGGCGGGGTGTACTTTGCCTCCTTTTCCTCCTGCTTGAAAGCCTCCTCGACATGAAGAAGACCGTGGGTTCTCATTGCAACGAGAATCTTGGAGAAATTCGTGTACCAGCTCGAGTCGCGGATGAACTTCCCGACTCCGCCTCTGCCGGCCTTGATGTCGGCTACCACGGGGTAGATGTCGTCCACAACCCGATCGAGGCTCCTCACTGTTTCATCGAAGCTCCCAAGAAGCGTCGAGATTTGCTCGCGGTTCTCGGTGAGAAGCCTTTGCGCTTGTTCCCCGGCCCCGGTAAGGGTACGAACCCCGGCGCGGAACTCCATGAGCACGCTCCGGAAGTCATTGACCGCCAGACTGAGCCCCTGGACGGTATCGCGAACGGGGAGCTGCACCTCCTCGCCCGTAAGCTGGTTGAGGTTATACAGCAGGTCCGAAAAGGAACGGAAAATGTTCCGAATCTCCTGCTGGGTCTCCTCCTCAGCGAGGGGGCCGAGAAGCTCGCGAAGGGGGCCGAAGAGCCCTTCCGGATTTATGCCGACCACGACGGCGGACCCGTCCTTGGGTAAAGGGGGTGCCTCGAACGGCCCGGGGCTGATTTCGACGGATTTCTCCCCGAGGAGGCTGATGGCCACAACCTTGATCTCATCCTGGCTACGGACGGTAGTCTCCCGGTCTATCGAAAGAACCGCTTTCACCTTTTCCGCAGGGATGTTCGGTTTCCCTTCGACCCTCTCACCCCAGGGGATGAGCAGCCGCACCTTGCCGCATTCGACCCCCGCGTAGTAAACAGGAGCATCCTGGATGAGCGCCTCCACACGGTCAAAGAGAACCGTCACGTCATAGCGGGTTCGGGTGCTGGTGCCGCCGAACCGGATAATCATATAGCCAATGGCTAAAAGCCCCGTCAGAACGAACAAGCCCAAATAGAAGTCGAGCCTCTTGCGTTTCATGGTTTTGCCTTCCCCCCTTCGGCGTCGGCGCACTGGGGAATTGGTCCCTCGGCTTTTCCCTGGATGAATTGCTGCACGATAGGGTTGCGGCGGCAGCCCCATTCCGAGGGTGAAAAGTTTTCCGGAGATTTTCCTTCACACCCTTGGGCGTCGGCGCACTGGGGAATTGGGCCCTCGGCTTTTCCCTGGATGAATTGCTGGATGACAGGGTTGCGGCGGCAGCCCCATTCCGAGCGTGAAAAGTTTTCCGACCTCTTGCGTTTCATGGTTTTGCCTTCCCCCGTTCGGCGTCGGCGCACTGGGGAATTGGGCCCTCGGCTTTTCCCTGGATGAATTGCTGGACGACAGGGTTGGGCGAATTCTCGATTTCGTCCGGTGTTCCGACGGCGATAATTTTCCCATTGTGAAGCATGGCAATTCGGTCAGCGATTTTGTAAGCGCTTTTCATGTCGTGCGTGACGGCGATGGACGTAACCGACAGCTTCTTTCCGAGACAGACGATCAGCTCGTTGATGGCGTCAGCCATGATGGGGTCCAGGCCGGTCGTCGGCTCGTCGTACAGGATGATCGTAGGGTCAAAGGCAATTGCCCTGGCGAGGGCGACACGCTTCTTCATGCCCCCGCTCAGCTCCGCGGGCATCTTGTCCTGGGCGCCGTTCATCCCCACCAGGTCCAGGCAATAGGCGACTTTCTGGTCAATCTCGTTTCGTTTCATCCGGGAGTGTTGAATCAGCCCGAAGGCAACGTTCTCCGCGACCGTGAGGGAGTCAAAGAGAGCCGCTCCCTGGAACACCACCCCAAAATGCCTTCGCACTTCGTCCAGACGCCGCTCGCTCAATTGCGTGATGTCCTGCCCCCGGACAACTACCCGGCCGGAGTCCGGCCGGAGCAATCCGACGATATGTTTCAATAGAACGCTCTTACCGCAGCCGCTTCTGCCGATGACCACGATGGTCTCTCCGTCGCCGACGTGGAGGCACAGGTTATCCAGGACGAGGTTCCCATTAAAGCTTTTCGTCAGGTCCTCAACGTCAATCACGATTGTTCCTCCGGGGGCGCCGACCGGTCGGCCCAAGCCAGCCCCCCTAATAGAGCAAGAGCATGTCGAGAAAGAAATCTACGATCAATATGACAATACAGGAAATAACCATGGTGCGCGTGGCGGCCTTTCCGACTCCCTCGGCTCCGCCTTCCGCGGCGAATCCGCGGTGGCACGCCACAATGACGATAATGCCGCCGAAAACGGCGGACTTGACCAAACCCGTTCTAAGGTCTGACGCCTCGGTGTAATAGTACATGTATTGCATGAAGTAGGCGGCGTTGACTCCCTTCAAGGCGATGGCCACCAAGGCCCCTCCGGCGATGCCAATGAAAATGCCAAACGCCGTCAAGAGAGGGACCATGAATATCGCGGAAATGAACCGGGGCACAACGAGGTAGCGAGTGGGGCTGGTGGCCATGGCGCGAAGCGCGTCAATTTGTTCGGTGACTTTCATGGTGCCGAGTTCCGCGGCCATGGAGGCTCCTACCCGCCCCGCAAGAATCACCGCGGTAATGACCGGTCCCAGCTCATTGGCCATAGACAACGACACAAGGGGGCCAATGGCAACCTCCATCGTCATCTTGTGCAACAGATAGTAGCTCTGAGCTGCCACCACCATTCCCATAAAGGCCCCGGTCACCAGCACCACCGGCAGCGACAGGACCCCCATGCTGAACATCTGCGCGGAGATGTGCCGCCATTTCGGGGGGGCAGTGAACACGAGGGCGACAGTCGAAACGAGAAGCCGGGTCACCGCCGCCAGCTCCAGCAGAAAGGCGGTCGCCTTTGTGCCGATGTGAGTTACGAGGTTCGCCATGAGTAAAAGGCTCGTCGCCAGAGAACGTGCACTGGATTCTTTGGACAGGATAACAGGACGATTCCAGTCAGGACTCGAGCACGGGATTGCACGCTGCGGTCCTGTCTATCCTCTCGCCGCTCGGGCGCACGTGGCGCAGAAGCGCGCACGGTCCGCTGAGCCGACTCCGGCGCTCGAGCGCGGACGGGGCCAGGCTGTAATCCTGTCGAAATACCAGTGAAGGTGCGCGAAAGAATCTGTTTGTTTCCACAAAGAGCGAAAGGCCACCCCTTTCCTTCCGCTCGAACTCATGAAATCGGCCGGGGGTTCCGCCGGGGCGATACGCAGAATATCGCGCCTTAGCGGAACGTCAACTTGCCGTCCTTTTCGTCCACGGTCAAGATTTTGCCAGCCGGTAGTTGTTCCTTCAGGATTTCCTCCGCGAGGGGGTCTTCGAGGTGCCGTTCGATGGCCCGTCGGAGAGGACGGGCGCCGAACTTCTCATCGAAGCCTTCGTTGATGAGGAACTGCTTGGCTCGATCCGTGAAAGACAGCTTCACACCCTGCTTCTCCAGTCGCTGCTGGACCTTGCGTACTTCGATGTCAATAATGTTCAGCAGGTCATCTTTTGTGAGGGAACGGAACACGATGATGTCATCCACCCGGTTGAGGAACTCCGGGCGGAACAGCCGTTTGACCTCGGAGAGGATTTTCTCCTTCATCTTCTCGTAGCTGTGCTCACTGGAGGGAGAACCGAAGCCCATAGAGACCTCCTTCTTGAGAACGTCGGCCCCGACGTTGGAGGTCATAATGATGATGGTGTTTCGGAAGTCTACCACGCGGCCGAAGTTGTCGGTGAGTTTGCCCTCCTCGAGCACCTGCAACAGGATGTGCATGACGTCCGGGTGAGCTTTCTCAATCTCATCGAAGAGAACCACGGAGTAGGGGCGTCTTCTAATCTGCTCGGTGAGCTGGCCGCCTTCCTCGTACCCCACGTACCCGGGTGGCGACCCGATAAGACGTGAGGAGGAGAACTTCTCCATGTACTCGGACATATCGAGCTGGACGAGGGCATCCTCGTCCCCGAACATGAACTCGGCGAGCGCCTTGCCTAAGAGCGTCTTACCAACTCCTGTGGGCCCGAGGAAAATGAAAGACCCAATGGGCCGGCGAGGGTCCTTCATATCGGCGCGGGACCTGCGAAGCGCACGAGAGACGGCGCGGACGGCTTCCTCCTGCCCGATCACTCGCTTGTGAATCTCGTCCTCCATGCGAAGGAGCTTGTCGGTCTCTCTCTCCTCGAGCTTGGAGAGCGGTACGCCTGTCCATTTGGAGACGAGATAGGCGATGTCTTCCTCCGAGACCTCGACCCTGTGCTCCTGTCTCTTCTCCTTCCATTCTCGGACTCGGTTATCGAAGTCGGTCTTGAGTTCCTTTTCCTTGTCCCGGAGCCGAGCGGCCCGTTCATACTCCTGGCTGGCGATGGCTGCCTGTTTCTCTCGGCGGGCCACCTCAACGGACTCCTCCAGTTCCTTCAAATCCAGGGGGCGCGTCATGACCGAAATGCGCGCCCTGGCTCCGGCCTCGTCAATCAGGTCTATGGCTTTGTCGGGCAAATTCCTGCCGGACACGTACCTCGCCGAGAGGTTTGCCGCAGAAACCAGCGCGTGATCGGAGATACGAACGTTGTGATGCTCCTCATACCGGTCCCGAAGCCCTTTGAGGATTTCGATGGTCTCCTCCACGGTCGGTTCGCTGACCATAATTGTCTGGAAGCGTCTCTCGAGGGCAGAGTCCTTCTCGATGTACTTGCGGTATTCGTCCACGGTTGTGGCGCCGATGCACTGGAGTTCGCCGCGGGCTAAGGCAGGCTTTAGAATATTCGAGGCGTCTATGGCTCCCTCGGCCGCGCCGGCCCCGACGATCGTGTGCAGCTCGTCTATGAATAGCATGACGTCCTGACACCGGCGTATCTCATCCATGACCGCTTTGATTCTCTCCTCGAACTGCCCCCGGTACTTCGTGCCAGCGACCATCAGAGCGAGGTCGAGGGTAATCAGCCTTTTGTTCATTAGCAGTTCCGGAATATCACCGGACACGACCTTCTGAGCCAATCCTTCAACGATGGCGGTCTTGCCAATCCCAGCGTCCCCTAAGAGAACGGGATTGTTCTTCCGGCGGCGGCAAAGAATCTGAACAACCCGCTCGATCTCGTCCTTCCTGCCGATGACCGGGTCGAGCTTCCCTTCCCGGGCGAGTTCTGTCAGGTCGCGACCGAAGGCGCGGAGGGCGGGCGACTTGGTGGCGGCCCCCCTGCCCTCGGCGTTGCGCGCCATGCCCATCGAAGGCGCAAACCCGGAGAGAATCTCGAGAATCTCGTTCCTCGACTTTTCCAGGTCCACGTCGAGGTTCTGCAAGACCTTCGCGGCGATACCATCCTTCTGTTTGAGCAAACCGAGGAGGATATGCTCCGTGCCGACGTAGTTGTGCTTCAGCCGCTGAGCTTCTTCCCAGGCGCTCTCGTACACTTGCTCGGCGCGTGGGGTGCTGACGGGCTTTGTCCCGCCGCTGGCGGGATTCTTGGTGGGGGGGCCGCTGCCAACAAGCTTCTCGACCTCCGCGCGCACGATGTCGAAATCCAGCCCGAACCTCTTCAGCACGTCCACAGCCACGCCCTGTCCGAGTTTGATCAGACCTAAGAGGATGTGTTCCGTGCCGACATAGTTATGGTTGAGGCGCTGCGCTTCCTTCTCAGCGAGCTTCTTGACCTGTTTCGCTCTATTCGTGAACTTGTCCCACATATCTGCTTCCATGAGGGTTTCGGGTTTGGGGTTTGGGGTTCAGAGCTCCCGACCCTATACCCTATACGCTATACCCTATTCCATGAGGGTTTCGGGTTCAGGGTTTGGGGCTCAGGGTTCAGGGTTCGGGGTTCAGGGTTCAGGGTTCACAGGTCCCGACCCTATACCCTATACCCTATACCCTACACCCTATACCCTACACCCTATACCCTGCGCCCCGGCTCTCACTGTGTTTCTTTTATGAGCCGACTTCGCAACAGATTTCCCCGCTCGATATCCCTGGAAACCGCGTCCAGCTCCTTGCCGTTGGCCTTCTGGAGGTGAGCTGGCTGAGTGAGGACAAACAACTCGTTGATCGCTTCCCGCTCCAGGTTCGTCACGATCCGAAGGTCAACGCCCATGCGCAGCATGGACAACAAGTCAATCGCCTCGCGGGACGTGATGACATGCGCATTGCTCAGGATGCCGTACGCCCGTCCCACCCTGTCGTACAGAAGGTCTGCCCCTGTTTTCAGGAGCGACTTCCTGGCGTTGCGTTCGGTTTCGACGATCTGGCGGACAACCTTTTCCAGAAGTCCGATGATCTCCTCTTCAGTCTTGCCGAGCGTGACCTGGTTGGATACCTGGAAAAGGTTCCCGAAGGACTCCGAGCCCTCCCCGTAAATGCCTCTCACCGCCAGGTGGAGCCTTGCCACCGCCTGCAATACCTGCTCAATCTGCTTGCTGAAAATCACTCCGGCCAGATGGAGCATCGCGGAGACCCGTATGCCGGTGCCGACGTTCGTCGGGCAGGCCGTCAGGTAGCCGTATTTCGGGGAGAAGGCAAAACCGAGCTGGCACTCCAGTTCATCGTCGAGCTGTGAGATAATCTCCCAGCACTCCCTCAGCCGCAGACCGGACAGCAGGGCTTGCATGCGGATGTGATCTTCCTCGTTGACCATGATGGTGACCACTCCTCGCGAGTCAATCACTACCGCGCTTCCGGACTTCTTCGCTGCGAGCTCACGGCTGATGAGGTACCGCTCGACGAGGAGCTGCCTGTCAATTTCCTTCAGGTCCTCGATTCGAAACACACTGCACCGCCGCAGGCGCGGGACGCTTTTGACCGCCGCGAGAATTCTGTCCATGATCTCCCGTTTTTCGGCGGCAGTGGCTTTGTTCGGAAAGGGGAAGTCCGCGAGGTTTCTGGCGACCCTGACCCTGCTGCTGAAAACAAATTCAGATTCAGGGCCATTTTCTCCAAGCCACCTCTGTTTCCCGCTGATGAAATCTTCGAAATTCATTTGTTGTCTTTTTGGTCCTGGACGTTGGACTTCAGGCTCTGTATCCGGTCTCTAAGAATTGCCGCTTGTTCGTACTGCTCTTTGTCCACCGCCTCTTTCAGCTCCTGATGAAGCTCCGCGAGCTCCGCGGTGGCCCCGGACTGCTGAGCGATACACTTTGGGACCTTACCGACATGCTGCTTGTCCCTGTGAATCTCCTCAAGGATGGACTGAATCTTCGGCTGAAACGCATCGTAACACGCAGCACAGCCCATCCGCCCACCCTTCCGGAACCGGGCGAACGTCAAACCGCATCGCGGGCATTTGGCCGTGGGGTCCTCTTCCTCGGCTTGAACCGCCTGGGTCAATCCCTTCAGGATATCCGCTACGGAGAACTGAGTCGCGATCGGAAGGTTCTTCTGCTTTGCGCACGCCTCGCACAGGGCCATCTTCTTCGGCTGGCTGTTGGGCAGAACTTCCGTATAGTGTATGGTTGCGATCTGTTCTTTGCACATCTCGCACAGCATGGTCGGTCTCCTCCGGCGTCTTATTCGCTGCTAAATTCTCCGTCAAAATCGGTCAGAAGTCAAGATGGAACTTTCATGCCACACATGCCGAATAGACAACGAGGACGCCGATGGGAAAGTTCCCGGCGCTCGGATGCAAGACTTGTGCCAGCGCCACGCCTAACCTATTCCAGAATGATTCCGTCCGCCATCTGCACGACCCTGTCGCAGGCCGCCGCCAACCTCTGGTCGTGAGTGGCGATGAGCACTGTCTTCCCCTTGTCTTTGCTGAGCCTGCGAAGAAGCTCAAGGACAGATTCTCCGGTTTGGCTGTCGAGGTTCCCCGTTGGCTCATCCGCAAGGACGATTTTGGGGTCGTTGAGGAGTGCCCGGGCGATGGCCGCCCGCTGCTGCTCCCCACCGGATAATTCGCCCGGTTTGTGCCGCAGCCTCTCCCCGAGCCCCACGGCGTTAAGCAACTCGATGCCCCTTGTAACGATGAGACCTTTCCGCTTTCGCGAGAGCTTTCTGCCAATCCGGGCGGGAAACAAAACGTTGTCGAGGAGGTTGAAGTCCGATAGAAGCAGGTAGAACTGAAAGACAAAGCCAATCGTCGAGTTCCGGAAAGCAGCTCTTTGCCCGTCCCCCAGGCGAGTGATTTCGATGCCGTTAACCCGGACGGCGCCTTCATCAGGATGGTCGAGGGCGCCGAGAATGTGCAGCAACGTGCTTTTCCCGGCGCCGGACGCTCCCATTACAGCAAGCATCTCTCCTTCCTTCACGGAGAGATTCGCGCCCTTGAGCACCACAAGCCTGTCCTTTCCCATGGGGAAGGACCTCACTATGTTTTCCGCGACGAGCACTTCACTCATCTGGTTCGCCATGTAGCGCAGGCGTCCCCGCCTGCATGATTTGTGTTTGCATCGTACTATCCTGTCCAAAAATCCGGCGCAGGGCGCGCGAGACAGCCAGGCCGTCTGACGACGGTTTACTCGTATCGCAGAACCTCTACCGGATCGAGACCCGCCGCTTTCCACGCCGGGTAAATGCTCGCGAGAATCGAAAGCACAAACGCCACCCCGCAGATGACCCCCATGTCCCTTACCGAAAGGTCCACGGGTATTCGGTCGAGATAGAAAATATCTCCGCTGAAAAGTTTTGTTGTCCCGGTAATCTTGCTCACCCAGTCGGCGACGGGATCAATGTTATGCGAAAGCACCAAACCGCCAAGCAGGCCCAAGATGATTCCGAGCATGCCAATGATGATGCCGCTGAGGGCAAAAATCGCGGTGATGGACCTCCTCTTGGCGCCCATGGAGCGGAGGATGCCGATTTCTTTCCTCTTGTGCACGACGGTCATGGTCAGGCTCGATATGATGTTGAGGGCAGCTACGGCTGTAATCAGCGTGACAATAATGAACATAATGACCTTCTCTTGCTGGATAGCGCGAAATAGGCTTATCCGCAGGTCCATCCAGGTTTTGACGATATAAGGATAGCCAAGTTTCTCAGTCAGCGCCTCCTTGACCTGTCCGCAATACTCGATGTCGTCGAGCTTTACGGAAAAACCATGAACTAAGTCTTTATCTGCGAACTGCTGGAGAATCTGCCCCGAGCGGAGAGAGGTGAATCCCCACTGCACATCCGCTTCCGCAAGACCCGACCGGAAAATCCCGGTGATTCTCGCGGGAAAGACCCTCTTGATCTCGCCGAGGGCGCCGATTCCCGCCGAAGCAATGTAAAGCGTATCCCCAAGCTTCAAATCGAAGTTGTCGCAGAGGAGTTTCCCCAGAATCAGGGGCATGAAGAGCTTTTTCTCGTCATATTCGTCCAAAACCTCAACCTCCTCGAGGTCGAGACGACTTTTCAGAAGATGGTCATCCTCTCCGATGAAACCGCAGCCGCGGTGACTGCACCGAAAAATGCCATTTTTGACGTTCTTTTCGTACTCCTCCCGCGTGTAAGTCGTCTTGCACCGCCCGCAGGTGAAGTAAACGAGGTACTTGGGAAGCATTGAGACTTTGCCAATCTTCTCCGGGTCAACCCCGCGGAAGAAAATCGGCGTGGAGCGATTCCCGATTTTGAGGCTCAAGTCGCCCCACACAAACGGGCTGACCGCCGCCACATGCGGCGTGTTCTTGATTTTCTGCTCAACCTCTCGCCAATCCTCGACGAGGCGCGTCGCCGCGATCTCGATGTGAGAACTCAAGCCGATGGATCGCTCCTGGAGATTCGTCGCGAAGCCGGTCATGACCGCAATGACGACAATCAGCGTCATCACTCCGACGGCGAGACCCAGAATGGAAATCAGAGTGTTCGTGGATATGTATGCCCGGCTTCTCCTCGGTCTGAGGTATCGCAGGCAAACGGAGAGTTCGTATGGCACGTGCGCCCTTTCCTTTTCTTAGAAAACACCGCAAGACGTCAGGAAGGGTACACCAATCCCGTGCCTGAATCAATCAGGAAGCGAAAGGGTGGAGTCATAGAATAGGTCGCTGCCCCGCGGCACGCATGATTTCTGCTGGGACACTGCCGGTCTCACCAGACGAGGATTTTATAGAACTCCTGGCTTCGGATGACCGTTTGTTGACCTTCGGGGACGTACGTCATATCTCCGCCATTTCCTGGCAGCACGGGACCCGCGGTCCACGGGCCGGACAGTTCTGGCGCCGCGAAGACCTGGTAGGATTTCCCAAGCTCTCCTTTCCACCGGAGGCTAATCTGGTTTTCCCCTGACGCGATGACCACGCCCGGACGCAGAATCGCATCGAGAAGCACTGGGTCAACCCTTTGTTCACGGCCGGCAGCGAAGCTCCCAAACTCCATGAAATGGAGTTCAATGTACGGAATGCTGATACTCAGACCCGTTAAGGGGTTGGTGACCTCCACGTGCCCGCAGTTGACCTCTTCCTCACAGATGGAGCAATGCGTGTAGCAGTCCGCCTCATAGTGAATCACATACGTTCTGGCTGCGTTCTTCTCGGTGGGCAACTCCTGGATCTGCCGGTGCATCCTCCTCGCCAAACCGACTCCGTCCATCACGCCATCCCCATCGCTGTCCGGGAGACCAGGATTGCAGCCAAAGTGAGCTTCTTCGTCGTCGAACAAGCCGTCCTTATCTTTGTCCTGCGGGAGAATCACGAGGTGAGATGTCCCATCGCCCCTCAAAGCAATGTCCAGCAGACACGGGTTGACCCGCCCGCCTTGGGGCCCGTCTCCTATGAAATGGCCCGTGTACGAGAAGCTTCCGCGCTGCATATAATGCAGCCCAATGTAAGGAATCGCGATGGTGAGGTTCTCCTTCAGATTGATGACCTCAAGCCACCCCATGTTGACGTTGGTCCCACACGTGTCGCAGCTCGTCAACCCCCGCAGCGGATGCTCCACCACAAATGGTTCATCCCCAGGGCCATCCCCAGGCGCATCCACTCTCGGCAACTTCCCAACCGCCTCCCACATGTCATGCGCCACGGCAAATCCGTCGGGAACAGCGTCGCCGTCGGTGTCCGGGACGTCTCTGCTTGTGTTGAAATGGTCTTCCTCGCGGTCTCGGAGTCCGTCTCCGTCGGTATCGTCCGATACCGGCAGCATGTGTCCGGGGCCGGGCGAATGGAGGGCCTCGACAAGCAACTTCACATCAAGCCTTCCCTTTCCGTGGACATTCCCGGCGAAAGAGAAACTCCCGTGTTCCATGTAATGCATGGAGATGTACGGCGCCTTGACATAGAGCTGAGCCATCGGGTTGACAACGGTCAGGTGTCCCATGTTCACGTTTTGCCCGCAGATGTCGCACCACTCCAGTCCCTTCAGCTCAAAATCCAACCGGTGAACCGGCTCGCTCGACCACTCGCCCGGAAGGGATGCGATTTCTGCCGCCGCCTCCTTCGCCAGTTCGATCCCATCGAGCACACTGTTGCGGTTCTCATCCGGGTCATTGAGATCGGTGGGAAGATCCTGTTCCTCCCTGTCGGTGAGAAGGTCCCCATCCATGTCGGGGGACACGTGCAGGAGATGCCCGTCGCCCTCGCCGGTCAGGACAGCCTTGAGTTGCCGAGGGTCAACCCGACCTTGCCCTCCCTGGAGTTGTCCTCCCTCCCACGAGAAGCCTCCGTGCTCCATGAAATGGAGAGCCATTGACGAGATCGAGATCGTGGCGCCGGTCACGGGATTCACGACCTCCCAGATGTCCATCACCACCTGGGCGCCACAGTGCGGGCATGTCTCAATACCGTCCATGGGATGCTCGATAACATACGGCACGCTCTTGGTTACATAGCGCGGCAGCGTGTCGAGCTGCGCGCGCAGCTCTCTCGCGAGGTCTATCCCGTCGAGAATGGCGTCGCCGTCTGTATCCGGCTCCCCGGAAACAGTCCCCAAGGCCGGCTCTTCCCAGTCTCGAAGTCCGTCGTTGTCGGCGTCCGTTTCCACTGGTTCTGGTATGAAATGCGCCAGCCCCTCCGACTCCAACACGGTTTTCAGAACAGGGACGTTCACTCGACCCGTGTGGATTGCGCCCGCATAGGAAAAACCTCCGTGCTCCATGTAATGCTTGGCGATGTATGGGATGTCAATGGAAAGATTCTCTAACGGGTTAACGATCTGCATGAACCCCATATTCGCCGTTTCACCGCACGCCGAACAAGCTTCCAGTCCGAACGCCCTGTTGTGAACGACGTAGGGCTTGTCGCTGGATGGTGTATCGCCGAGGGCGTCTATCGCAGCCGAAAGCGCCAACGCCAGGTCCACGCCGTCAGCCACGAAGTTTCCGTCCTCGTCCCATACGTTGGGGTCCATGTGCAACAGCACTTCCTCATCCGTCTTCAGGAAGTCCCCATCCGGGTCCTCCCATGCCTCCAGCTCGACCCAGTGCGGGTCGCCCTTGTTGTACTTTGCCTCCGATGAAGGCAAAGAGGTCAGCGCGATGATCGAAGCCGCGGCGGCCACCGCCCGCCGGAGGTTGTGAGCCACGGTGACATTGCGAACCGACAACAGAGCCGAGAGCATTTGCCCACGCATCGCCTGGCGGCACTCGCGGTAGGCCTGTCGGTAATACGGCAGCAATAATGGCGTGACAGGACACCGAGGACATGCCCAGTGGAACAAAATTCGCTGGTCTTCTTTCGGGAGTGAGTTCCTCACATACCCGTTTCTGACAAAGCGCTCGACGCAGCACGAGGGGTATCCGAACAGAAGACCCTCGATGCGCATCGTGGTGGGACTGCGGTCAATTGGTTTGCCGTCAAAGTGCGAGGCATACAAGTCGAGGCAATGGTTCGACCTGCTGAAAAGGAGCTCACGCACCTGCTTGCCGGAACGGACGGACCGCCGAACAATCCGTGTCTTCATACCTCGGGCGCGAAGCAGTCCCTCGGTCTGCGGAGTGAAATCCTTTTCCCAGCGACTCAGCGGCTTCACACCCGCTTTCGTCAAGAGTGTAAGATAGGCGAGATCGAAACCCAGCGTCTTGAGGTCGTCGGCATGCATTTCCATGTCCCCCCTTGGGAGTTCGTACCCTGTTTTGGGCTGACGCGTGGCCCTCGTACCGGAGTGAGCCTTTCCGTCCTCGGGGAGAAGGATCGGACTCGACAAGACTTCGCCTTCTCGGTCGAACGGAATTAACCACTCTCAACACTTGTATATTATACCAAATCTTTCCCCTTCGGTCAATCGCCGTCAGCGATTCCGAAGGTTTTGATTTGGAAGGGTCGGACGGGGAGAGAATTGGTGGGTGTAAGGGCAGTACGCAGGCAGGGATGAGGGTTGGAGCGTTTCAGGACAGGTGATTTTGGGCTTGAAAGGGAAAGGAGGGGAGCGGGTTTTAGGGTCGCGGCTAAAGGAGGAGCGATGGGGTTGGAGAAGG
>JAUYEE010000124.1 GCA_030691545.1 bacterium
CCAGTCCGCCCCCGTTTGCTCCGGCCGAATTGCCGGTGATGACATTGTTGCGGACAGTGGCGTGAGTGCGGAAAGCCGCTGTCCCGCCCAGCACTCCGGCGCCGTTTGGGGCACTGCCGTTTTGAATCGTGAAGCCCGAAAGGACGCAGGCTTCAGTTTCCGCTCCGGTGAAGGCGACCACCGGCCCAGCTTTGTTGCCATCGAGGACGGTGGCGGCGACAACGGCCGGATCCAGCGGATCGGTGCTCGACAGAACGATGTTGTTCCCCCAGGACGCGATGTTCTCGACGTAGGTCCCCGCGGCAACCAGGACCGTCTCGCCGTCGAGCGCTTCATCTACCCCTTCCTGGACTTTCTTGAAGGCCGTTGCCCACGATTTGCCATTGCCCGAGGCAGCGACGGAATCGTCCACATACCATATCATCCCCGCCGTTGCCATTCCTGACACACAAACCAGCAGAAGGACTATGCCAAACCTCTTCATTGTTCTCTCTCCCAGTGCAGACTTGCGGCTGCTTGTTCCGCCCCCGCCAGGGTGCCGTTGAAGCGTTTAAGATGGCAGAAGCTTACCACCGAGAAGTCTGCCGCTCAAACAATAAAATTGCGGCATGTCAAGATGGGTGTGTGGCCGGTGGAGACGAGTTAACCACTACGACATAAAGACACGAAGTGCAATTTGCCTGGGCGTTCTTCGTGCCTTTTTGCCTTCGTGGTGAGGCCAAGCGGATACCAGTCAGAGATAGCCCTCGTCCTTGTACTTCTGGAGCTTGTAGAGGAGATTGCGGCGGCTGATGCCGAGGCGGCGAGCCGCCTGGGTTCGGTTTCCTCCGGTTTCCGCGAGGGCGTTGAGGATGGCGGTGCGCTCGACGTCTTCCATGAGGGTTCCTTGTGACGGCTCCAGCCTGTCGCGGGCGGGCAGGTCACTCGGTCGCATCTTGGCGGGAAGGTGCTCGGGGAGGATGATTTCGCCGCGGGAGAGAAGGCAGGCTCTCTCGACGGTGTTGCGGAGCTCGCGTACGTTTCCGGGCCAATCGTATAGCTCGAGGGCTGCCGCCGCCGCGCTCGAGAAGCGGACTTTGCCGCGGGAGAAATCCTCGGCGAAGTGGTGAGCCAAGCGAAGGATGTCCGTGCGGCGTTCGCGAAGCGGCGGCACGTGCAACTGGATGACATTGAGGCGGTAGAAGAGGTCTTCGCGGAAGCGGCCGTCAGCGACTTCCTTTTCGATGTCGCGGTTGGTGGCGGCGATGAGGCGCACGTCCACGCGGAATGTGCGGTTGCCGCCGAGCCTCTCGAACGTGCCGTCCTGGACGACCCGCAAAAGCTTCGCTTGAAGACTCGGCGACATCTCGGCAATCTCGTCCAAGAAAATAGTGCCGCCGTCGGCAGCCTCAAAGCGTCCGCCGCGGGCCTGCACGGCTCCCGTGAAGGCGCCTCTCTCGTGTCCGAACAGCTCACTCTCCAACAGGTTATCGGGAATCGCGGCGCAGTTGACTTTGACAATGGGCTTGTCCTTCCGTTCGCTCCAGAGGTGGATGATGTCGGCGACGACCTCCTTGCCGACGCCGCTTTCGCCGGTGATCAAGACGGAGGCGCGTGATGGAGCCACCACGACAGCTTCCGACAGGAGCGAGACCATCGGGGGACTGCTCGCGACGATCCCCGGGGGCATCTGCGGCAGGGATGTTGGCTTGGAAGGAGCGCCTGTACTCCCGATGGCGTCCTCGACGGCGACGGAGAGTTCCTTGAGGTCTATGGGCTTGGCGAGGTAATCGAGGGCGCCGTCTTTAATCGCAGCGACCGCATCCCGAACGTCTGCGAACGCGGTGATGAGTAGAACCGGCAGAACGGGGAAGGATTTGCGAATCTCGCGGAGCGCCTCCAACCCGCTCATCCCCGGCATGCGAACATCCATAATCACCATGTGAATTGGCTGCTCCTGCAAGACGGAAACGGCCTCTTCCGCGGACGCCGCCTCGCAGCACACGTAGCCCCTGGACGCAAGGTAGCTCGCGATGAGCTTTCTCTGCGTTCCGTCATCATCAACGACAAGGACGGTTTTCGGGTCTCTTGGATTCATCGTTGCTCGGTCAACACTCGTGTTTCCCAGGTGAGAAGGCAACCGCAGATGCACGCAGATACACGCAGATTCGTGTGGCTTTGACCGTTCGGTGCTCATCCGCGCGCATGCGCGGTTTCACATTCATTTCTCCCTATCGGCAGCGGCTATTCCCTCCAGGAGGAAGATGGACCCTTGCGGCGTGCGCGGCTCGTAGCGCAGCCGCCAGCCGTGAGCCAGGGCAATTCTACGACAAATCGCTAACCCAAGACCACTGCCGTCCTGACGCGTCGTGAAGTAGGGCGTGAAGAGTTTGTCCCGGTTCTCCGGGGAAACGCCGACGCCGTCGTCCTCGACGGAGAGGGTGACGTTGCCGTCCTTTTGCTTCTCGACGTTGACCGCCAAAGTCCCTCCCTGCTCGACAGCCTGAACACCGTTGAGGAGAAGATTGAAAAGTAATTGCCGCAGCATCTCGCGGTCTGCTTCGACGACAGCCTTGTTGGGCCGGAGATCGAGATGTACGCCTTTCTCCTCTGCATCGAGGGAGACGAGGGTGCGAACCTCTTCCTCCAAGGACCCAAGTTCCACGGGCTGAAGTTTCGGCTGACGGGGCCGCGAAAAAGCTAACCATTCGTTGATCCGGGCGTCGAGACGGTCCACCTCGTCTGCGATGAGTCTGACCTTGTCCTGCCAATCGGGAGGAGGCGACTCGCCCGCGAGGGTTTGAGCGGCCATTCGGACGACGTTGAGGGGATTTTTGGTTTCGTGAGCGAGGCCGCTCGCGGCGAGGTTCATCTCCTGGAGCATTCGGTTCTGTTCCTCCGCAAGAGCAAGTGAAGACCGCAGCGCGGCGCCTCGAACGCTCGCCCGCCATCCGAACGCCATGACGAGCAACAACAGAAAACTCATGGCCCCCACGAGCAATCGGAGGCGCACCCACGCCGCGACAGATTGTTGCAGAGATTTCAGGGGGATAAGGACTGTTAGAAAGAAGTTGGTGTCCGGCGGGGGTGGCGGAGGCCGCCAATCCTCACGCGGCGCCCAGGGGCCGCGATCTTCCCCTCGTCTCATGAGACCTCGGCCTGGCCCGAGTGGCCCGAAGGGCCCTCGCGGGCCCGGCCGGTGCCACGGAATCTCGCCGATGCGGACCGGCGACCAGAGTTGAAGCGTCTCCTCGGTCCAGTTCTCGAGTGTATCGCCCTCGGGAGCCTGAGCAAGCTTCTCGACCTGCCCTGTCGAGGCTACCGTTTTTCCCGCGTCGTCGAAGAGGGCGAGGGCGAGGACGCCTGGTTCCGCGGCGACTTCCTTGAGGATTGCTTCGAGGCGTTCCGGCTGGAACATCGCCAGGCCGGACTGGGAGCGGATACTGCTGGCGATGGTGTTAATGAGGACGCGTCCCTGAGCCCGCTGGCTCTCCTGGTCCTGCCGTTGCTGCCGCTTCTGCTCCTGGTAGAGCCACGTGGCAATTCCGAGCCACAGCAGCGCCAGCACGAGGTAGAACCAGAGCGTTCTCAGGGACGCGTGTCTCATTTCGGGTCAGACCTCACTCGGTGGAGCTGGCTGCTCGTCTTCAGCGGGCGGAGGCCCTACCGGCGGACGGGGCGGATTCCCCAAGTCCTCCCAGTAGTCGCACACGCCGTCGTTATCGCTGTCCACGAAGCCGCGGCCAAGACCCCGCATACGGGTGCCGGGTCGCCATGGCATCCCAGCACCGGGGGCACCGTAGCTCCCACGACCGCGGCCGGGTCCGAAGCCCTGCCAGTAGTCGCACACGCCGTCGTTATCCCTGTCCACGAAACCGCGGCCGGGTCCCCATGGGCGAGCACCAGGGCCGGGCCGACCCGCGGGTCCTCGACCGGCGCCATAACCTTGGCCGAGCCACCGCGAACGCGGGATGCCCTGCCCCCACTGAGGACGCTGCGCGGGGCCCGGGCCAAGGCCCATTCTGCCGGCGCCGGGACGTCCGATCGGCGCGAGATCGGGCTGGCTCAGCACGCCCACTGTCGCGCTGTACTCAGCGCATTTCTCCTGTTGTTCGTTGCGCAGCTCCGCAATCTCCTTGACGAGCTGCTTGACCCTCTCGACGTCCGGCTCCTCGGCCGCCGAGAGTCGAACGAGCTCCGCTCGTTTCTCTAAAATCTGCGAGAGGATTCCCGCTCGCTCTTCGAGGAACTTCTGCCTGAGCTCTTCGACCGCGCCTTGGCGAGGCTGAGGAGCGGGTTCCTCCTGCGCGACCGCCGGAGCGAACGCTCCGACCAGGGCAATCGCCGCAACCGCTGCAATGATTGTTGCTTTCATCTCCGATCTCCTTTCTTCTTTTTACCTTGTTTGTTCGGAGTTTCCAAGCCTGAACTTTCAGGCGTTTCATCGGAGAGGAGGTACAATCATCGTGCCAGAGTCGCAAGGGATTGATTTGCAGTGAATTATAACGACACGGTGTGCAAATTCTGCATCCCCGCCAGCATCGGAGAGGTGAATTTCTTGCACAGCCACTGGGTTACGCGCGGGAGTGTGTGAGAGCCCTTTACGTCAGCGCAGGCAGGCCGAGGGCTGCGCGAACCTGGGTCAGCACGGAGCGGATGCTGTAGCCGCGGGCGTGGGGGTGGGGAACTGCCGTAATTCTGACCGGTATGCCCGCGAGTCGCCCCTCACCTCGGCTGACGAGATCACGGCCGGTTGGAACGACGACTTTTTCATCGAGGACCCTGTCGGCGAGATACCACGCGTTCTCTACCCCGAGGACCAGTATCTCCCTCGGTCGCAGAATCTCAAGCTCGCGCCGCAGCACATGTCTGCCGCAGTTCTCGATCATCGCTCTCGTTGGCGCGCTGCGGTCGCCGAGCGGTGAGCATTTAACGTGGTTCGTCAGCGCTATGAAGTCGAAAGCGTCTGCGACGAACGACGGTCCAGGAAAGCCATCGGGACAAAAGTCGGGATGGAGGAGGCGCGCCGCCTGAGCGTAAAGGGCGGCGTAAGCCCCGATACGGTGGAAGAGGAGTGTGCCGCGGTAGCTTTTTGGGTCGTTGCCGAACCGAACTCTTCTGCAGCCAGCTCGAATGTCGCTTCGGGCGCTGTTAACCAGGCCAGTCATAGCGTGCAATCCGCCATACTCATTCATGTTCAGGCCGATAATCGCGAGCCTCAGGTCGCTGTAGCCGTCACCAATCCAGGGCTGGTAGATGGCCGTCCACGAGGCTGTGTCCGCGGGGATCCGGGTTTCAGCCCCCTTCCAACAGGACTCCCGAAGTTCGCAGATTCTTGGCAGGGGCCTTGGATTCCCATCCTGCGGGACGAAACCGAGTTCTCCGTAGAGATTCAGGAAGCCTGAACGCAGGTCCTTGTTCATGATTGTCGCCCTTTCTTAGCCCCCGATGCAGCGCCTCAAGGCGCGGCTGGCTCGCGGTCCGAGCCCTCAAAAGGGGCCTCAAGGTAGACCAACTTTTTGTGCGGACGAATGGTCAGGGAGACGTTGCGAAGCATTCCCATCCCCACGCAGGTGGACCGTCCGTCGGCCGCGATGGCCGTGACACGGCGCTTCTGGCCGAACCAGAGGACGTTCCCCGCGAAGAGTTCGGCGGGCCTCACCGCTCCGTCGGAGAGTTCCACATGGACAGTGCCGCGCGAGACAAAGCCCAGGGACAGCAGGATATTCTTAGGCATCCAGAGGTCGCCGCTGAAGGCTGTGTTAATAACCGCGTCAAAGACCTGCCCCGTGACTGCCTGGATGCGAACTCGGGGACACTCCTGGTCATCAAAGTAACCGTCCGTTCTCACACGATCACCCTGTGGTGGAAGGAGACTGCCGCAGGAAATCCTACCCGCACGACGTGGAAATTTGCATTCGGGGAATTAAGCTCCACCTTTTCGATCGCCTCGATGATGGTGGCGCCGATGGAGTAACTCCCGGTGGTCGGCTCAATCGCCACAAACTGCCCGTTCGACTCCGGTTCGAGTAACTGCTTGAGGCTCGTATCGTAAACCTTTTGCCCGGCTCTTGCGACCTCTTCTGGGATCACACTTCTGTCTCCCTGCGCAATGAGAAAGCTATGTCAGTGCGGCGTACCCATTCTCGCCGCGTCCGTTCAGACTGAATCCCACACTAAACAACAGGCCCTGCGGACTGTCAACAGAAAAATCCTCAGCAAGGGCAGGATCTCACGGATGGGCGGAGTGGAGCGCCGAAAGGCCGCGGGATGGCAACGGGATTCGGCGAAACAGGCGTGCACAGCCTGCCCGACGATGGTTAATTGGAACCGGTAAGCCTGCGGATTCGTAGAAGTGCGATGCCGGCTGCCGCCACGCACACAAGGATGAAAAGCCATGATCCGATGGAGAAGACCCTCTCCTGGGGATCGGAAGGAGACTCTTTGATCGTGGCAGATGGATCGCCCCGGGTTCCGGCTTCTGCAGCGGGGACAACCACGGACCCGAACGCCTCGGTTTTCCCGGACATCCGGTCGAAGGTTCGCGAGTTGACGGCTTTCTTCCGGGGAGGGTCAACATAGATGCCGCGGAATTGGTCTCTGAGCCTGAGGTCCTCTTGGGGGACCGCCGCGGCGGGGCGGGTGCCCTGGGTTACTCCGGGTTGGGTTTGCGACGGTGGGGGCGGCGTTTCACCTGCGGCGCCCTCCGAAGGCCCCGCGGCGGCGGACTCACGGACCCCCCCATCCTCGGCAGCCTTCGCCGTGGGGTCCTCCTTATCCGGCGGGGAGATGAACATCGCGGCGGCCTGTCTGCTGGCAAGAAGGCACGCAGCCACCAGCAAAACAAACAGGAGACCTTTCAGCAACGACCTTCCCTGGCCGTGCATATATATATCGCCGCGAGCGCGGAGCCCGGGTTTCCATTTCGAGTAACGTCCGGGCGCCGACACGGGCAGGCCGGCATGGGAGGCGTTCCCC
The DNA here is from genome assembly GCA_030691545.1 of bacterium. Taxonomy (GTDB): domain Bacteria; phylum Auribacterota; class JABMQX01; order JABMQX01; family JABMQX01; genus JAUYEE01. The sequence continues at coordinate 6,958 of JAUYEE010000124.1, forward strand.
GGGCAGCCCGCCGTCCGGCACCACTTCCTGGATTTTCTCACCGACATCATGCTGGAATGCCCTCTCAAATTCCTCCCGGGTAGTAGTAGTCGTAGGGCACCTCGGCCCAGTGCGTAATCTGTATGGGCTTTTTGACTCTTGGGAGGAAGAACCCGAATTCCTCGCCTCCGCCGGTGAACCTCTCGTCGTGTGTCCAGGTGGCGTAAACGCTTCTCAGGACAATCGCCTCGATTCGGGAGACGATTCCACCAAGCAGGTGGATGTTGGGCGAGGATCTTCCCCAGTTGGCGACGGTGGCGTGGTTGGTGTACATCATGGCGTCAATGTGATCGAGGTAATCCCCTCCGGAGGGATTGAGAAACTTCGAGAAAGCAATAGTGCCCTCGTTCCATCCGAGCGATGCGGGAGTCCAGCCGCCCCAGTTGGTTTTGCTCAGGGTGGCGGGGAGGTCGAAATCCGACAGGGCGATTCTGCCATCCTGGCTGCTGTCGCCGTCAATGTCCTCGCCTGACCCCGGGACGACGCTTCCCACGCCCTTTCCGGGCGGAATGAGTCCTCTCATCAGGTCCTCCTGCGTGTAGTAGTCAACGGTCCATACTCCATCTGCCTCGCCCTCGTCGCTGGTGTTGGGCATGTGGTCAAGCCCGTTGACGGCTTCGGCGCTCTCATTCGCGGAATGGTTCAGCCAGTAGTTAACGCTGCTTCGGAAGGAACTGGAGAGGTAGTCACCGATGACCACGCTCTCTCTGGCGAACAATCCGAGGCCGTCCTTGTCGGCGTGCGCTTGCCTCCAGTCGGCGGCGGCCTGCTGCCAGGCTTCCGAGCGCTGTTCGGGAGTTGAGTAGTCGAAGTAGTTCCAGTTTGGCTTGCCGACGGGGGGACTGACGTAATTCAAGTTGTCCGGGACGTACACGTTGTCCTGGACATAGAGGGAACCCTTTCCCTTCACCTTTCCCTTAATAATCAGTCCGCCGCGGATGACAACCGGTCCGTCCACAACGATGGGGTTCTCTTCGGTTCCCCACAGGACGAGATTCCCCTTCTCGCTGGGTTCGTCCCCGTAAACGGCGTTCGAGACAAGCAGGTCCGTTCCTCCCGCCCCGGCTCCCTGGATGCAGATGCTGCTGCCGGCTCCGTTTTCCCAACTATGGGCGTATTCTTCGTACAGTTGCATCTCCGTGAGGTTGGGCATGGGGACGTGCTCCGGCTGTGTGAGCACTTGGTCCTGGTTGTGGTCCTCACCGGGGTCGAGGAGGTCGTTGTCGTTGAGGTCCTCATTCATGTGTTGGTTGACAGCGAGCTGCCCCATTCCGTGGAGAGACGAGGCGCCGGCGATGCGAAAGCCGGAGTAGATACCGCCGGAGTCCTTGTACAACTTGACGGCGCGAATCCACTTGTATTCCGGGTGACCATTCTCGTACAGGCTGCTGTTGGAGAACGAGAAGAAGCCGTTGGCGCGGATGTTGCCGTTCATGTTGAAGGTGCTTGGGATGCCCTCCGTCCAGCCCCAGTGGTTCAGGAAATACGTATAGTCGAAGACCCTGGAAGGAGCCAGCTCGAGGCAAAAGGTCGCGATGATTGTCCGGCTCTCCCCGTGGTAGGTTCCGGTGGATTTGACGGTGACATCCCTCGCATCCCGGAACGGAGTGGAGATGTGGAGGATTTCCGCGTCGAAATGTCCCTCATCGGGCGTGCCATCCTTTATGACCATAGATGCGGGCAACGAGGTGATGGTCTCGTAATCAAGGAAGTAGAAGGGACTGATGAAGGAGGAGAGTTGCCAACCGCGCAGGAGTTGCGACTGGGCATAGTTGACGCCTGCCTCCGCGTAATAGAATGCCCGCGCGGAGGCGATATTTCGCCTGACCTGGGTGATCTCGGTGGATGTCTGCGTAAGAAATGCCGCCGCGGAAATCACCAGCACTACCGCGAGGACCAACGAAGCCACGAGAACCGATCCCCGCTCCCCGCCCCGACGAATCGCTTTGCCCATTCTGCACCTCCGTTGCTAATGTTCAGTTGGGGATACCCGTCATTCCTCTCATCCACTTACGTTTCGGAATCCGGGTCCCCCGATCTTCTCAAGAACACCTTTGTTAGAAATCGCACGTGGGAAGGATGCGTCGTTTGGGAGGTCTCGGTCAGCCAGAGGTTGATGGTGAGAGTTCTTCCATTTTGCTGAAATTGAGCGTCCTCCACACGCCCACGTGCAAGAACCGGGACCTCGTCGCCGACGATACCGGTTGATGGGTCGTACATCATTCGTTCGCTTTGAAAGTAGAAACGGGCTTCCGTATCGTCATCCTTGGAGAAGGTCGGCGGATTGTTCTTGTCCACGCTGAAGGTGATACCTTTTCCGCCATCGTCCACTGTGACGTCGTCTTCGGCTGACTCTCTCAGGCCGAACCGCCCGCCGGGACCGCGCATGAGCTTCTCGATGATGAGGCGTCCGGCGCTTTGCAGATTGATATCCCTGCTCCCTTCTTTCCAGGCGAGCATGGACATGGTGAAGACTGTCAGAAGGCCGGCCATGATAATCATGAAGATGAAGAAGCCAACCATCGTCTCGCCGAGGGTAAACCCGCCAGCCGAACGGTATTGTCTTGCTCCCGGCTCGCTTCGTGTCATTGCGGTGTAGAAACGGTTAGCATGCATCTACGTTTCCCTCATTGTCCCTTCAGCGGTTCGTCAACCGCGTCGGCGCCACGATCGTGTACAGGTTCTCGGTGTAAATCTGGTCGCCGGACAGGACGCGTTCCTGCCAGGTGACGGTCACGGTCACTTCAAGAGCCCCGTCCCCATCGTTGTCGGTGACCTGCGTCGTGCGTGTGCAGGTCAGGTCGTCCGTCTCGGATTCCTCGTTTTGGCCGCCGTCCAGCACTAAGTACGATTCGGTCTCGGGGTTCGGGCTATAGTGGTTCAGTGCGTCGTAACCGAGCGATTTGACCTCCTCGAGCTTCCCCCGGATCGCATTGAGGGCCAGAATGCGGTGGCGAGAAATGGCGACATGGACTCTCCCCATGACGAACGAAGTCAGCAACCCAATCACCGCGAGGACCACGATAAGAATCGGGACCAACACCTCAATTAATGTGAACCCTCTCGACTTCTTCATCTTCATCTCGCTGTCCATCGTGTACCCATTCGCGGCAACCCCGCCTCGGCGGGGTCGGCCGCCGGGCGGCCTCTCAGTTATCTAAAAAAACGCAAACCTGAGAAAAACGGCGCAATTCCGTGGAAAATAGCGCAGCCGTCCGGCTCGCCATCGAGCTTGTCCTCCGCACGTAACCGCCGTTTGTGCTGTTGAACAGATATCACTGGCAGGGGAGAAGCATTTTCCTTGCCAGTGTGCCTGCCCGTGTGCGCGCCCAGACGTCACTCCAAACGAAAACCTGTAGGCCGCGCTCAGGGGGATATGTAAGTGCACGGCCAGGGTGCGAGGGGCCGAGGTGAGAGGCTCATGCGGGGAATATGCCGCCAAGGTGGGTAAGCACAAGCGGAATTGTCAGTATTCAAGCGCGAGCGGTAAGGTGCTTGATTCGCAGGACGGCGAGGCTTGCCGCCGCCACGCATCCTAAGACAAATGCCCAGGACAAAACATCAAACAGCTTCTCCTCTTTCGTGATGATTTGCTCGCCGACCAGCCCCGCCTCGGCGGGGTTGCGGGTTTCTGCGGCAGAGGAGGTTACCGGGCGGAATTCGCTGGTCTGGCCGGACATACGAGCGTATGCGTTGGAGTGCGACCTACGAGTCTGGGCGGGCATGGGTCGCAGCGCGACA